>QHOR01000041.1:36205-40650 GCA_003219395.1 Verrucomicrobiota bacterium
GGGGGAAGAGCGATTCAAATTCCTGTTCCTTACCCAGTGAAACCGGTTTGCCGATCGCCTTCTCGGCCTTCTCAAGATCGATGTGGTGATCCGCCGGCAGCACCATCATCAAGTGCTCGTCGCCCGATTTCACTATCACCACCTTTGCGTGATGACGGCCCTTCACGTGCTCAGCCTGGGCGATTCGTTGCGCCGTTACTGCTTCTGGATGGCGCAGAATCTCATAAGCAACTTTGTTTTCATTCAAACACTCAATCAATTGCTTTGGTATTTCCATGCCGCCTCCAACCGAAAAACTATCACTTTCCCGCGTGATCTCTACTCCCTCAAAACAAGTGAGCACCGCCGCTACGCTTTCGAGACGCGAAAGATATGTATGGCTACATGTGAAGTTTGTGAAAATGAATATGATAAGGCATTTGAAGTGGTCGTAGCTGGCAAGCATCACACGTTCGACAGTTTCGAGTGCGCGATCCACGCGCTGGCACCCGTCTGCCCGCACTGCAATTGTCGCGTGCTTGGACACGGTGTGGAAGCCGGCGGCAAAATCTTCTGCTGCGTTCATTGCGCGCGCACAGCCGGCAACACGCAGTTGAAAGACCGCGCCTGAGCGCACAGCGCTTTAGAGCAAGGACGATTGCTGACAGGTTCACTGCTCCAGTGAGGCGTGTGCCAGAACGACTTGTAAAATGGTACATTCTGCAATTTCGACAGAGGATCCTTCGTATCGAAAGCGTGTTTCGCTACTAGATACGAATATTGCTTACATCGATGTAGGAGAGGGCGATCCAATTGTCTTTCTTCACGGCAATCCCACTCCTTCCTATCTGTGGCGAAACATTATCCCCTACGTGTTGCCGTTCGGACGATGTCTTGCCCCTGATTTCGTTGGAATGGGTAACTCAGGTCCCGCGCCCGATGGGTCTTACCGTTTTGTAAATCATCAGCGCTACCTGGATTCATGGTTCGAGGCGATGGGATTGAAGCAGAATGTGATTCTAGTCGTCCATGACTGGGGATCGGCGCTTGGATTTTCTTGGGCTCAACGTCATCCGAAGCGAATCAAGGCATTGATTTACATGGAGGCTATTGTCAGGCCGTTCTGGTCATGGGAGGAATGGCCAGAGGCGACCAGAGAATTCTTCAAGGCGCAACGGACGTCAGCCGGCGAGGATTTGATCATTCAGAAGAATTTGTTCATCGAGTTCCTCTTGCCGCTGCGAGGCATTTCTCAAGAAGCAATGGAAGTTTACCGACGTCATTACAGGAATCCTGGGCCCATGCGCCAGCCGATGCTGACATGGTCACAAGAATTGCCGATCGAAGGGCAGCCTGAGGACGTCGTCAAAGTCGTCGACTCTTACTCGCGTTGGCTTTCAAACAGCCCAATACCAAAGCTGTTCATTAATGGGGATCCCGGTGGGTTTCTGATCGGTGCACAGCGCGAATTCTGTCGAGCATGGCCAAATCAGCACGAGATCACTGTAAAGGGAGCACACTTCCTGCAGGAAGACTCTCCTTCTGAGGTGGGAGAAGCAACGGCGCGTTTCATAGCTAAGGTACTTGCCGGGCAAATATCGTAACCCGCACAATTGAGATAGATGACCGGATTCGATGTCTGCGCCGCTCCTTCAGATATCCGAAGCGGCCGTGACCACTTCTGCCCGCTATTGTTGGTGCCACGCGAGCAGCACGTTTTTCTTGCGATCTCTGCAGGTATCGCTGGCTAACATAAACGTCACCGCGTTTTCATTAACTCCTATTGGTTACCTGAACTGAATTGCGCTGCGGTGCCGTTTACTTTTACCTGGTCAGTGACCGTTTGGATTTCGGAATCGTGTTGATTCAAACGAACAAGAACAGTTTCCACTTCTTTCTTCAGCTGCACGATCGTGATTTCTTGCTCCCGAATCTTGCGATCCTGTTCCCTTACTTTCTCTTGCTCTTGAACGAACGCCTCATGCTGTTTTAGAAATTCGCTGAGCAACATCGCGTTTATCATCTCGTAGCGTACGCTTTCTACCTGGCCTTTGTCATTCCGATACACCAAGTCAGAATTCACTTTTTCAACTTCCTCGGCGACCAGTCCAAAACCGAGCGCCTGCTTGGGATCAAACTCCTTTTTTAGACGAAAGCTGACCGGCTTAAGCGCGTAAAGGGCATTGCTCGCCGGCGCCAGCGGTTTTATGTCTTCTTTGTAACGTTGGGATGAAACAATAGCGGTATGGCCGAGCCTGCCATCGCTCAGTCGCACGGTAACGTAATCGTTAACGCCTGCGCTGAAACTCTGTACCAGAGTGTTAACATTGCGGATATAGGTCGTGTCGTCGACATCAGCCTCACCTTCCACTCCCTGCCCAATACATACGTTGCCACTGCCGGTAATGCTGTAGCCGGCTTGAAGGCCCAAGGCGGTGTTGTTGTTGCCAGCTACATTGAAAGCCAACGCAAAAAGACCGACAGCGGTGTTCTGATAGCCGCTAATGTTGCTGTAGAGCGCTACGTTGCCATTGGCCACATTGTCGATGCCTTCAGTGTTTTCGTGGAGTGCATCGTGCCCGATGGCGACGTCGCCGCCGCCGGTGGTGTTGTTAAGAAGGGCACTAGCACCGATGGCCGTGTTATTGCTGCCATCGCCGAAGTCCCCGCCGACGTTGTTAAAAAGTGCGAACGCTCCAATAGCGGTATTGCGTAAGCCCGTGCGGTTGCTCAACAGGGCCCCCGCACCAATGGCCGTATTTTCAATTCCGTCGCTTGCGTCTGGGTCTCCCACATTGGCGAGAAGCGTCCCTGCACCGACAGCCGTGTTGAAGTTGCCTTCTGTATTGCTCCGAAGCGAAAACAGACCAACTGCCGTGTTATATGTGCCGGTGGTAAGACTAAGAAGGGCGTTTTGCCCCTCCGCCGTGTTGCCTCCCGGATAGCCACCGTCCGGCGCTGGAACGATCGCCAACGTGTTTGGACAGAGGTCAGACGAGAGAATCAGAAGTGCGACGAGAGCGAACGAACTTTGGATTTTCATAACACGGAGTGTCAAAAAACTCTCGCTAACGTGTCGAGATTAAAATTTCCTAACGCTAGGTCTGTAGCCGGGATCGGTGATCCCGGTCGTGACCAGAATTCGAGTTTGGCCGTATGAGCCGTTCGGTTACAAGGAATGATTGCAAGGAGCGTCGTGATTGAAGTAGAAGGGTTGCGTGGAGCAAAATCCGCCGCCAATTCCTTTAACGCCACGATCCAACTGGTGGAAGCGAAACTGGAAATGGTTCGTGCCGGTTGGCTGTTTGAGTACGTTAGTGCTGTTCGGCGCCTTTATCGTTTCAATCGCTTTGATCGTGTTCAGCGCGATGAAATCTACTGACGTTTACAAAGGAGCATTAGCGCGGGCGCAGGCTCACCCTTCGGTAGTCGAGTCTCTCGGGTCACCGATCAAAGAGCGATTTCTTGTCTCTGGAAATACGGACGTGAACGGCGCATCCGGGGAAGCGAACCTGTCGATTCCTATTTCCGGCCCAAATGGAAAAGGGACCATTTACGTGGCAGCAAACAAGTCGCTCGGTCAATGGAACTATTCGGGTCTCATTGTAGAGATCACAAAAACGCACCAGCGTATCGATCTTCTCCGCAGCCCCGCCCCAACCGGTTCGCGGTGACCGCTCCCGTGCAATCGGCGACAAAAAAACTTTCTGTCAGCGGAATTCTTTTCGGAATTCTCGCGGGGATTATCGGCATTGCGGCCGGACTGTTTCTCGGCTTCGCCTTGGGCGCAGCACTCGCAGCCGGGTTTCATGTCTCTACGTTTGAAGGTGAAGCCGGTTATTTTGCCGCCGCGGTCGCGCTACTCGTGACGTGCATTGTCGCTCCAGGCCTGATTATTCTTACGCTTTACTGGCGCGGTACGAGAGGGCTTTGGCTTTTTGCAGGATTAATCGCGGTTTGTTTATCGCTGGGAGTTATTGCGGTGTCCGGTTTCGGAATCTGGTATGCCGGTCAACCCCATGTTTTGAACATCAATGGCCCGACGCCGCTGCTCGAGTTTGAAGTCAAACCACCCGCTGGTCAGTCCGTCCAAAATCTAGCTGACGTTCAGCCAGAACTCGATACCCCTCGCAATCGCATGCCGATGCCAGGGTACTGGCACACCGACGCGCCTAAAGAACCGGGAGTGCGCGCTGGTTACGTCGAACTTTATTTCCGCACTTCGCAACGGCTCTTCATTTTGAAATTTCCCGGCGACACAGACCGAATTTTCCGGCTCAAACTGCCGGCCAACCCAATGAGAGGGAAGTACCGTGCCTGGTCCGATTGGCAAAATCCAGATTTTGTAGCGAAAGGTGGGGACCAGCCTTCCCGCCCCTCTGAGGGTAACGACTATCAGATTCGCTATAAAATGGATTATCAGGACCGGTAAACGCGCCGCCCTCTAATTATGAGTGAGCGCAGGC
>QHOR01000041.1:40736-42769 GCA_003219395.1 Verrucomicrobiota bacterium
TACTGAAAAACACCACACTGTTTACCTGTAGCGCAGGGCGCGTAAGTTCTGGGATGTCGATTTCCGAAGAACAGGTGAAGAACGCATTGAAATCGGTTAAGTATCCCGGTTTCACGCGGGACATTATCTCATTCGGGCTGGTGAAATCGGTTCAGATCGACGGTGGCGAGGTCAAAGTCCAGCTCGCGCTGGCGACCAATGATCCCAATGTGCCCGCGACAATTAAGAACGATGCCGAAAAAGCGCTAAGCAGAATTGATGGCGTTCGAAGCGCAAAAGTTTTGATCGACATTCATGCGCCGCCAGCAGGCGCGGGCGCCGGCATGGGCGCAACTCGAATCCCCGGCATCAGGCACGTGATTGCAGTGGCCAGCGGCAAAGGCGGCGTGGGCACATCGACTGTTGCAGCAAATTTGGCAGTCGCGTTGGAGCAAACCGGCGCCCGCGTAGGCTTATGCGCGAGCGGCCAACGGCGACAGAAGAAAACAAAATCATCCCAATTGAACAATACGGATTACGCCTCATGTCGATGGGCTTTCTGCTCGATGATAGTGCACCGGCGATTTTGCGCGGACCAATGGTCACGCGATACACCCAGCAATTCCTTCGACAAGTGGAATGGGGCGAACTGGATTTTCTGATGCTCGATTTGCCGCCGGGCACTGGCGACATCCAGCTCACGATTGTCCAAACGGTGGCACTTTCTGGCGCGATTGTAGTCACCACGCCTCAGGAAGTTGCGCTTATCGACGCCCGAAAAGCCGCCACCATGTTCGAGAAAGTCAACGTGCCAGTGCTCGGGCTGGTTGAAAACATGAGCTATTTTGTTTCCCCCTCAGACGGCAAACGGTACCACATCTTTGGAAGTGGCGGTGGCGAACGCGAAGCGAAGCGGCTCCGCGTCCCATTGCTCGGTCAGGTTCCGATCGATATCGCCACGCGCGAGTCGGGCGATCGCGGGATGCCAATTGTGGGCGAAGATCGAAAGTCCCCCGTGGCGACAGAGTTCAAAAGAATCGCTGAAAATCTTCGTAAGACCCTGACCTAACAACGTGTCCGCAACTCGCCAGCGCAAAGGAGAGTTAAATGATTCGCGTCGTAATACCGTCGAAATGACTCTGGCACCCAGTAGAAGCCAAGGGTCGGCAGCGATGCCGATACTCCACGGAGCCAGCGATTGTGTTGACTCATCCCCAATTTTATGAAAGACAATCTTGAGATGCCGTCTTTGGAGGAGGACCAACCGCAGTTCGTTAAGAATTCGGTCTTGTACAAGGAATTTCTCGCGGAGCGTGCCGAGATCCTGAAGCACAAGTGGATCGAAAGCGAAAAAGCCGGAAAAGATATCGGCTTTGAGAAGGCCTTGCTGGATTGGATCGTGAAGCACCGTTCCAACTGGCAAGACCGGCGAAGAAAGGAGGCGCGCACCGAAAAGTCCGCCTCCTAATTTTTTTGTTCCTTTAAGGCGATCCCGTGAGGTCGCCAAGGAAATACATGAAATCAGTAAAACAAAAGAGGTCTGGCGCCGGCGTCCCAGTCATGGACGCGGAGGCAATTCGTGGAGCGATTCGACGAATTGCGCACGAAATTATTGAGCGAAACCCTCGACTGACACACGTCGTCCTGGCGGGAATTCCGAAATCGCCCAGCGGGTCGCCGCTTTTATTAAAGAGCTTAAGAACGTCCACATTGAGACCGGTGTCATCGACGTGGCGATGCATCGCGATGATGTGGGAACGCGTTCTGAATTGCCGATTGTTCGTGAATCGAAACTTCCACTGCCGCTGGACGAACGCACCGTCATCATTGTGGATGATGTTCTTTACACCGGCCGCACCGTGCGCGCCGCCATGGATGCCATCAATTCATTTGGGCGCCCTGCACGAATTCAGCTTGCGGTACTGATCGACCGCGGACATCGGGAGCTGCCAATTCGACCGGATTATGTCGGCAAGAGTCTGCCGACCGAGACGCGAGAACAAATTCAGGTGCGGCTGCAAGAAACGGATAACGAAACCGACGAGGTACGGTTG
>QHOR01000323.1:0-2184 GCA_003219395.1 Verrucomicrobiota bacterium
CCGAGCAGGCCAAATTGAAGTGGCTGCCTTACACATCCCTGCTTGAGTTCGTAGCCGAGCGTTACCATTCTGCCGAATCTTACATTCAGAAACTTAATCCCGGAAAAAACTGGGAACACCTTCAGCCAGGCGAAACGTTAAAGGTGCCGAACGTATTGCCCTTTGAAATTGAGAAATTTACTGAAGGGAAAGTCCCTGAAAATCCGGCGTTCGCTTCACGTAAAGTTTTTGTCGACACGTCCGAACATCTGCTAGAAGTCTTTGATCAGGACCAACTTGTCTGCGTTTTTCCGATTACTCCGGGGTCAAAAACTTTGCCTGCGCCAGTGGGCACCTGGAAGATTCTCGGCGTAAACGTGTGGCCGTGGTTCCGCTATGATGAAGGCATGCTCAACCACGGCGTGCGCACGGAAAACTATTACAATCTTCCACCCGGCCCGAACAATCTTGTTGGCGTTCTTTGGATGGGTTTGAACAAGCCGGGCATTGGCATTCACGGCACCAATAATCCCGAGACAATAGGCCGGGCCGCCAGTCACGGCTGCGTTCGTCTGGCGAACTGGGACGCCGCGCGCGTGAAAGATCTCATTAGCACAGGTAATACCGTCCTCATTTTCTGACCTGTAGCCACCGCCCTATGGGCGGTTTTGTTGTGCTCGGAGAACGACGCACACCGCCTTGGCTACATATTTTCCGAAAAAGTTCGCGCGGAATCGGGGGGTCGAGCGTCTAGGCTTTAGATCGACGCAATGGATCCCAGTGAACGCGAAACATACCAGGCGGCCATTCACGGCGATCGCGAGGCATTTGAAATGATCATTCGCAACCTTAGCCGTACTCTTTTCGCTATCGCTTATGGGATTTTGCAAAATCGCGAAGAAGCGGAGGACGTCGTACAAGATTCGCTGATCAAAGCATGGAAAACACGGTGGCGTGTGCGGGATCCCCAAAAATTTCCCGCATGGCTCGCAACAATTGCCCGACACAAAGCGCGCGATGTTTTTCGTAAACGCCGCACCGTTTCCTTGTCGGAACAATTGACCGAACCAGCCGAATCAGAGCCGGCGAACACAAGTGCTTTAGATCAAAGATTGCACTCCGCGCTCGCAACATTACCGGAACTCCACCGGGCTGCCGTCACGCTGCGCTATTTCGAAGAGATGGATTATCGCAATATCGAAAGTAGTCTGGGCCTAACCAATGGCGCGCTGCGCGGAATTCTCGGCCGCGCCCTGGCTGCATTGCGGAAACAACTTCGCCCGGCTCTCGCTTCAATGGAGTAAAAGTATGGCAACCATCCACGACGAAATTGATGACTGGTTGGCCGCCGATCTGCACGGCGAGCTTTCTAATAACGAACGCAGCGCGCTTCATTCGCATCTCCTCGATTGCAGTGCGTGCCGAAAGAGTCATCACGAAACCAAACTTACGGACAGAATTCTCGAAGAAACTCTCGCACAGGAAAAACCAGATCCAGCTTTCGAGCAGCGGATGCTGGCTGGTTTTCGCAAGCGCGTCCCTCAGCGAAGTGGATTTATAAAACTGCTCGTTGATTTGATGCGCTTACGCGCAACTCAAATTGCAGCGGTGGCCGCCGTTTTGCTTGGCCTTGTACAGATCGGACGAATGATCACGGGCGAACGTTTAACCGAGCCGCCCGCTCGTGACGGCTATGCAAACATAGAAACGGCCGCAGCGCAGCCGTCAGAACCACGTCCGAGTCAAGCCGGAGCGCTGGGTAGATCAGATGGGATCGCCGCCGGCCGGCCACAAGACTTGTCGGTCGAGGCATCGGCACCGCCGCCTCCAAGTAGATCAAAATTTCGCGAAGAGAGCAAAGCGGCTGCTGCAACAGTCGCGGCGGCCAAATCGGCGCAAGCAGAGACTGCTGAGAGTGACGCATTCGTCGCGCCGGAGAATGCTGCCATTGGAAACGAAGCCGCACAAACTCCTCCGCAAACGCCTGCTCCAGTCCTGAGCAATCAGAAACTCATTCGGAATGCAACTGCCGATTTGGAGATCATCAGTTTTGATAGTGCTGTCCAGAAGATCACCGCCTTTGCGAACGAAGAACGCGGTTATGTCGCCACAACAGATTCTGAGAAACAGGCAAATGGGAAGCTACGCGGGCAAGTCGTCGTCAAAGTTCTGCCGGAAAAACTTGATGGCTTTCTGCAAAAGATC
>QHOR01000323.1:2250-2697 GCA_003219395.1 Verrucomicrobiota bacterium
TGATGGAGCAGCGTTTGATCGAGATATTGAAAACGAAGACCGGCAAAGTTTCCGATTTACTTCAGGTGGAGAAAGAACTGGGCCGTGTCCGCGAGGAGATCGAGAAAATGCAGAGCGAACTAAAATATTGGGATTCGCAGGTGCAATTCGCCACGGTGACGATCTCGCTGGCGGAAAAGGACATGCTAGAGCCAGCGGCATTTCTGCTCAGAGAGCGTGCCCAACTTGCCCTCTACGCGCCCGATGTGGAGAAGATTTACGACGAGATCAAGAGCCTCGCCTCGCCAAAGGTGCAGATTACCAACGCACAACTAACCCGTGATTACTCCGGGCGAGTTTCGGCCCAAGTGAGCATGTTGATCGCTCCGGATGAAAGCGATGGAGTTATCGGCCGTATCAAAGGCCTCGGCCGCGTGGAGAATTTTCAAACCCAGAGCCAACGCATCG
>QHOR01000323.1:2709-8992 GCA_003219395.1 Verrucomicrobiota bacterium
CAAACGTGACAAGGTGGAACTCAACGTCACTGTGTCACGCGAGGAACAGGAACAAGCTTTTCAGCAAACAACCCTGAGCGTCCGCACGTCGTCAGTGGACGAAAAGGCAAAGGAGCTTCGCGCTCTCGCCGAGAAGCACGGCGGGCGCATTCGTAGTTCGACCTTCAGTCGTGATCCGGATGGCCGGGCAGTGGCAAATGTTTCGCTGCGCGTACCGATGAAAAATTATGCGGCGCTCATGCAATCGCTCGATTCGTTAGGCGCAATCGAGAACGTAAGTGTTCAGCGTCAGGACCGCTCGGATGGACAGATCGATGAAGCAAACGCACCGGCCGACATTTCGATCCGGGTTTACAGCCAGGGCAATATCGTTTCGCAGCAGAGTGGTTTGGTTGCCACGCTGCGGCGTACACTGGCACAAAGCGCCGGGGCCATCATGTGGAGCTTGCGCATGATTGGTGTGGCTTTCGATTGTGGCGGTAGTTTGGATTATCAGGCGCGTGGTTCGCGCACGGCAGCCGCGACAGTGATTGGCAAGTGCTACTTGTCATCCTGAGCCGCGAAGGTGGCGAAGGCACCTGACCTATTTCGACCGACACGCGCAAACATCCTGGTGTGATCGACCAGCTTTGTGAGGCCCGCCGCTCCGCCGGGAATAATAGGCATTAAACCGAATCATTCTTGCTCGCTACCGAAACGAGTCATAGGTTCCTAGTGTCGGAGACTGGCGATGAAAGCTCAAGGCGGTATCAGCTATAGCAATGCGGCGGTCGCCGCTTGTCCGAAGCACTTACTCCAATTTGCAGTCGATCAGCGGTACGACGATTACACACCGGTGGATCATGCGGTCTGGCGGTTCATCATGCGCCAGAACATTTTTTTCCTGAAAGAATACGCGCACAAAGTTTATTTTCAGGGTCTTCTCGACACCGGCATTTCATTTGAACGCATTCCGCGCATCGAAGAGATGAATCAAATTCTGGCGAAGATAGGATGGGGCGCAGTGGCAGTGGACGGTTTCATCCCGCCGGCTGCGTTCATGGAATTTCAAGCCTACAAAGTGCTGGTGATCGCCTGTGACATGCGGCAAATCCATCACATTGAATACACACCGGCGCCGGATATCGTCCATGAGGCCGCCGGTCACGCACCCATCATCGTCGATCGCGAATACTCAAATTATTTGCAGCGTTTCGGTGAGGTCGGTGCAAAAGCAATGTCCTCGAAAAAAGATTTCGAGCTATATCAAGCAATTCGGCATTTATCGATTTTAAAGGAGCGACCGAACGTCGACCCGAAAGAACTCGATGAAGCGACCAAACTGGTCGAACATCGCCAGAAAAACCTTGGCGCGCCTTCGGAAATGGCGCTGCTCTCGCGTTTGCATTGGTGGACGGTGGAGTATGGACTCATTGGCACACTCGAGAACCCCAAAATTTACGGCGCAGGTTTGCTTTCATCTATCGGCGAATCGGTGTCATGCCTGGAGCCCGAGGTAAAGAAGATCCCCTACTCCGTTGATGCACAGAACTACGCGTTCGACATCACGACAAAACAGCCGCAGCTGTTCGTCTGTCGCGATTTTCAGCACCTGAAAAACGTGCTTGAAGAATTTGCCAGTAAAATGGCCTTCAAGATCGGCGGACTCGAAGGTATCAACAAAGCCATCGAATGTAATAACACTGCGACTTGTGAATATTCGTCCGGTCTACAAGTCAGCGGGACTTTTACCGAGGTGACCACGGACGAAAACAACTCGACGATTTACCTGCGAACAACCGGCAAGACCGCACTTGCATTCCGAGGTAAAGAACTCGAAGGCCATGGAATCGACCATCACAAGGACGGCTTTGGTTCGCCGATTGGCAACTGGAAACAAACACCAACGGCGCCAGAGCTGCTGACCAAGGATCAACTGCAGAGTTCATCAGCGGCCTCGTAGTCTCCGGGAAAGTTGAGAAAATTCTGCACCGCGACGGGAAACTGTTGTTAATCGGATTCTCACACTGCAGCGCGAAATACCACGACCGAGTGCTGTTTGAGCCTGACTGGGGTGTCTATGACATGGCGATTGGGGAACGAATCAGCTCTGTCTTTAACGGGGCGGCGGACAAGGATGCTTACAATCAGGTGGCGCTGGTTCCCAAAGAACGCACCATCAAAGTTCCGTCGGACGCGAAACGCAAACGACTCGAGAACCTTTACGCGCAGGTACGCAAGATTCGCGACAGCAAGACTGGTTACGAACGGCTTGGCGAAATTTGGGAGACACAGCAGGCCGAACACCCGGAGGACTGGCTGTTGTCCATGGAAATTTTCGAAATTCTCGACGCGACTCAGCAACAGCCAGAGCTGAAAGCCAGAATCAAAAAGTTCCTTGATGAGAAGAAAACGAAGACCAACGATCTTTCGACGCTGATCAGTTGGGGATTCCGCCTCGTGGAATATCACAAACAGCCGGACTACCAGGCGACATTGCACGCGTCACCCAAGTGACATCGCTTCGTGTTATTCCGAGCCGAGTGGAGGAGTGGGGTTGGCGCCGCCAGACGGTGATGAATTCGCCCTCGGTTTGATAAGCACACTTGACCCGTAGCTGGCCGTTAGTCGGCCGTCTCGCGCAAAGTCACGGATCATGGCAAAGTAGCCCGGCGCATATCGCGTCGATACGCGTTCGCCATTTGGTGCGAGTTCATACTCGGTCATTCCATGCTCAGCGTGAGGAAATAAGGCCAGTGTAATCGGTTTGCCTTCAGCGATCAGTATTTTGATACGGCGACTCGTCTCAGCGCTTGGCGCTTCGAGATCGTCTTCTCCGAGAATCCACAACTGTGGGGCTTCAACGGCGCGAAGCGTGGGCATTGGATCATACCGGAACGGCGTGCCGGGAAGAGAATCCTTAAACTTCTCGCGCGCTTCGGCGGCGGTGTACGGCAAAATGAAATGCGTATAATTGCCATGGAGATCCTTATACCAAGGCTCGTTACGGTACTTGGCCCTGACCGCATCGAAATGTTCGAACCCTTTAGTGAAATTGCTCTCGAACACTGCTTCTGCGGCGGATGCTACCTCCAATGCCTTCGAAATTTCTTTGTCGGTATGTCCTTTGAGGCGCATCTCAAGCGCAACCTCTTCCTGATCTTCGTCAATGACCGAAACGGCCAGCCCGAAGCTAACAATAACGAAATCGATCGGCACACGCGTTGCGGCGAGCGGCGCAACCCATCCGCCCTGACTACCTGCCTGATAGCCGATCCTGGCGCACCTGGTACCTGCGATTCGCTTCGCTTCCTGAACACCAGCCACGGCATCATCAGCGAGTGTATCGAAATCCTGGGTATATTTACCGGCCGATCCGCCGGTTCCGCGTTTATCATAAACGAATGCGCCAACGTTCTCGGCCGGTAACAGTCGTTGAAGCGCATACGAGTCGCGCGCAGAATCCCGTTCCGCGCCGTGAATGAGAACCACGATCGGAACCGGGTCATTGCTCTTCGGCATTACTAATCGGCCCGCGAGCTTAATTCCTTCACGGCCTTCAAATACCGTGTCGGTCACATCGAATGGAATCCGATGAGCTTTTCTACGGTCAAATTCGATTTCACCCGTTGCGCAAGGAGTGAAAGAGGCGGTGTGTCCATCTGGGCGATCTGTCCATCCCGATGTGCTTCTCCACGAGCCGTCGCCCTTATGCAAAACCCCGGTTGTGCCATCGAACTTGCGCCAGCGAAACGTGTCGCCTTCGGACCGCGCGATATCGATGATCTCTCCATCCTAGCGGTGCCGCGTCCCGGTTCGTTGGCAATAGCGGCACCCATAAAAGCTGCCGAGAGAGCGCAGAGAATCAATTGGTGTGACAATGGATGAATCGCGAGACGTTGCATCTCTGTGTGATGCAATTCATCAGTAATGCGGATTCAAAATGTTCACCGATGATGCGGAGCGCACTTTAAAGAGCTTTTCGCCTATTCGTCCTTCCTTTTTGTTGTGTCGAACGAACTCGAGACATTTCTCAATATTTCGAGAGATTTGATTCGCTCACTGCCTGTTCGCTCGATCTTCGGTTTGCGCTTCTATGTCGCGCCTTCCGACTCGCCTCATTCTCGACTTGCCCCGGAATGACAGACTACGCGTTAAACAGTTTCGTCCTTGAAGTGACGTTTGCCTTTTAGCGCCTTCGCGTATTCGTCTTTGCTCAAAATATTTTCGTCAAGCTGCAGCTCGGTACGAAGGAAGTTTTGGAACCATGTTTCGATACGTTGCCGGTCGCGCAGTACGTCCTCCGTGACGTAATTAGCATCAATGTTAATGCAGATCGCGCCAACGATTCCAAATTCCTTTCGCTTGATCGGGATGGTCGTGCATTTGAATCTTCGCGCGCCGATGTTTAGCTCGTAATTCAATTTTTCTTCATTCAGAAGCTGCCTGCGTTTGAGATCTATCAGCAGATTCGTTGTGCCGTCACGCAAATGTCGTCCAGTCACATTATTTTCGAGCGTGATGAGCGAGTGCGCAGGGTCAGCCAGGTTGTGCAGCAAGATCTCGATCCCAGTATTCGGAAACGATTTTCCGATCAACCGCACAATCCGCTCGTAGTTTTCGAGGAATTCGTGTGTGTCATCGGTGACTCTTTTGCCGTCGTATTTTTCAAAAAGCTGCGCGTAAACCTTCTGCTCCTGGGGCTCAAGCTGAGTGCGCACATTGTTTTGCTCACCGATGAAGATGAGTTGTCGCGCGGCTGTATGATCTTCGTTCTTGAGGAAGTAATGCATCCCCAGCCGAAAGTCTTTCAAGCTGAACTCGCCGAAGTTTTCGCGAGTTACGATAAACGGATAAAAGTCGTACTCTTCGAGATTTCGCCCAAACTTGCGCTGCCGCTCCTTATATTTGCCCCACAGAAAACCGAGGCCCAGAAAAAGCAACGATACGATGATCGACGCGACGACATTGATTGTGAGCTCGCTCTGCAAGGCGTTAATCATAATTGCGAACACTGAATCACAGATTTCCAGCCAGACTGGAGAGCGTGATGTTTTCGATGAGCGTGTCCGTCGGGCGCGCTAAAGCGAATGCCACCGCATCAGCCACCTGCGTCGCGCTCATCATGCGGTCGCGTGGCCATTTGCCCTCGACCTGGCTCCAAATTTCGGTGTCAGTTGCGGCGGGATAAACATTGATCACGCGCACTTTGCGGTCGCGCAGCTCTTCGCGCACGCACCGCGAGAAGCCTTCGAGCGCAAATTTGCTCATACAGTAGGCGCTCCAGTTTGGGAATGCGGTTTTTGCCGCGACGGAAAGAATGTTGACGACGCTCGAACCCGGCGACATCCGAGGCGCAAAGCGCTGCGTCAACAAGAACGGCGCGGTAACATTCACACCGACAGTTTGCTCCCATTCGATCGACGTGATCTCGGTGAACGGTTTCACCACCGCAATGCCTGCGTTGTTCACGAGCAGGTCGATTGGGTGGCGGCCGACTTCGGCAATGAGATCGGAAACGCCACGCGCCGTCGCGAGATCGTGAATCAGTGGCGTCACCTTCGTACATTGCGGCTCGACAACTTTGCGCGTCTGTGCCAGCGCCACCGTGTCACGTCCGTGCAAAAGCAATTCCACATCTTTGCCAGCTAGCTTTTCGGCAATGGCGCGACCGATCCCGCGGCTGGCGCCTGTGATGAGATATCGTTTCATTCGGAGTTATTGTAGCGGCGGTCTCTGACCGCCGACCACTGATTTTCGACGCTCAGAGAGCCCCGCTACAGTTCACGTTCGCCGCAACGTAAACCGGTTGTTCGCCGTTTCCCACAGACGCAACCGCACCAGCTGTTGATTCACGCGATTATCAATCTTTGGCCAAAGCGCGCGCACGATGTCCTCGCCGGTTGAAGGCGCGCCTCGAAAATCCTCCGTTTCCAGATCCAGATGGCGATCCTGCCAGGGTTTCAGTGATTCATGAATCGCGTCGTTCAGAGCAACGAAATCGTAAAGCGTTCCACTGCGCTCATCGTATTCGCCTCCGATCGTTGTCTCTGTCAGGTAGCGATGGCCGTGGCCGGTCGGATTGTTGCACTTACCATAAAGCCTCATGTTCTCGGCATCGGAAAGCGCCGCCGTATGCAATCGATGCGCCGCGTAAAACGGTACCTGCAAACCCAAGAAAATCGTGTTGTCTTCCCATGCTTCAGCAAAGAAATCGGTCCGCTCGTGCAAACGAACCCGATCCAGTGGCATCATCGATTTGACGCGTTCGTAGATGTATTCGGCCAGACTCTCCGTGGTTATC
>QHOR01000042.1 GCA_003219395.1 Verrucomicrobiota bacterium
CGCTGCGCGGCTTCCATGTCAATCACGGCCCGCCCGACTAATTGACTTGCTTTAATCATTTCCAGGCTTCCTTTCCTTTATACGCTCAACAGGCGGTCGAAGAACGCGCGGTAACGTTGCAATGCGATGCGCAAATCTTCCGTCGAGACATCGTCGCCACGGCCCCACTGACCTTCGAGCTTTGAGCGTTCGTCGGCAAAGCTACTGGCGAGTCGTTTGATGACGTCAGCCACGAGCGAGTCAGCCTGCTCGACTGCGCTGCGCGGTTCATCCACGAAGGCCGCCTGGATCTCTGTCCAATGATTGCGCAAATTCGTCGACTCGTTCTCGGGAAATAACGGCGTGGGCTTCTCGAGGTCGGCTGGCTTTCCCGTTGTTCGCGTACGTTTTTCCAAGTCCCTCGCCACTTCTTCAGTGGAACTTGGCCGATCACTTCGCGTTTCACCGCCGATATTTTCCATCATCGGCTGATCAGTTTTTGTGTCATTCATCGCACTTCCTCTCTGTGCATTGCTGGTTGTCCTGTCTCCAGTAATTCTTCAAATAGCGAGCGATAGTGGACCATCGCCTGCCGGATATCTTCTGTTGTCGCCTCGCCGGCGTTGTTGCGCAGCGCGATCTCGCGTGCCGCGCGGTAATTGCTCACCACATTGGGGTAATCCACCGAAATATCTGCCGCTCGCTGCTCGAAATCGCCCATCGGATAACCACGGGTCTGCATCAGTTCCTTCACCAGGATGTCCGCATCGGCGGCGGCCTGCGATGGCTGGTCTACGAAACGCGCCTGCGCTTTCTTCCACGCGTCGCTAAAGCGCGCCTGCTCCTCCGGCGTTAGTGAGCGAATCTCCATCCTGCGCACGCGTTTCTGGCGCGATGCCAGCTCCGCTTCCGCCTTCTGCTGGTCGCCAAACTCGCTAACAGCATGCTGGTATTCAGGCCCGAACCGCTTTTGCAACTCCGCCGAGCGCCGCCTTTGCCAAACCAGGACTGCCCCCACGGCGAGGACCACTACGATAAGCACCAAAAGCAGTATTGCGGTCGTATTCACTGGTTACTGGGCGCTTTTAGATTTTCCGCGCAGCCTCCACCAAGAATTCGCAAGTACCCGCGCCTTTGCGTTCATCAAAACCCAGAGA
The DNA here is from genome assembly GCA_003219395.1 of Verrucomicrobiota bacterium. Lineage (GTDB taxonomy): Bacteria > Verrucomicrobiota > Verrucomicrobiia > Chthoniobacterales > UBA10450 > Udaeobacter. The sequence goes on from QHOR01000042.1 coordinate 1,137, forward strand.
GTGCGGCTCTGTTGAAAGAAGCGACCGATCCGCTCCCCACCGGCGATGTTTTATAAGCAGCAGTAGAACACGTAAAATTATGGAAACAGGTTCCGAAACAGCAGGCGGGAAGAGCAATCAAAGGGGCAGCGGCCGAGTGGATCCAGAAAAGGAAGCAGCGTATTGGCGCGAACAACATGCGAAACAACCGTACGCGAAGAACTATTCGTACGAGGAGTTCGAGCACGCGTATCGCACAGGCTACGATACGTTCTTCAGGTATCCCGGAAGAGCATTCGATGAGGTCGAAGAGTCCGTTGCGGCGGATTACGAGCAAGGCAAACCGACTTCAGCATTGCCATGGGACACAGTGCGCCCGGCGGCCAGCGCGGTCTTCGACAGACTGGGCGGCGTCATCGGCCCGCGCGATTCCGATCGCGGCATACGCGGTTCGATTTGAGTGGATGCCAAATTCTTTCCATTGCGAGGGATTTGTGTCGGCTGACACAGATCAGTCACACTCAACTTCGTTAGCTGTTACGGCTGTCCGGATCCTCCGGCCGCGCCGTACACCTGACCAGTGGCATAACTCGCATCGTTAGCAGCGAGTTGAACGTAAATCGATGCGAGTTCAGCTGGTTGACCCGGCCGGCCGAGTGGAGTTTTGCCGCCGAATCCCTTCAAATGTTCCATCATCGCGCCGCCGCTGACCTGCAATGGCGTCCAGACCGGCCCGGGTGCCACACCGTTCACGCGAATGCCTTTTGGCGCCAGTTGTTTCGCAAGCGATCGCACGTAATTCGTGGTCGCGGCTTTCGTCATCGCGTAATCGTAGATATCGGGCGAGGGATCTGTCGCCTGCTCGGAAGTCGTTCCGATGATCACTGAACCGGGCGGCATATGTGGCATGGCTGCTTTGATGATCCAGAACGGCGCATAAATATTCGTCTTCATGGTGGCGTCGAAATCTTCGGTCGTGAGATCGAGAATCGACTGCCGTGCCTGTTGCCGCCCCGCATTGCACACCACAATGTCGAGCCCACCAAGTTGCTGCACTGCGTCGGCCACAAGTTTGTTGCAAAAATCTTCGTCGCGCAGATCGCCTGGGATGGCGACCGCTTTGCGTCCGGTTTCCTTCATCAACGCGATGACCTCGTCGGCGTCAGGCTGTTCGGTTGGAAAATAGTTGATCGCAACGTCTGCGCCTTCGCGCGCATACGCGATCGCGGTGGCGCGACCCATCCCGGAATCGCCTCCCGTGATCAGCGCCTTCCGGCCTAACAAACGGCCCGAGCCTTTATAACTTTTTTCACCGTGGTCCGGTCGCGGATCCATTTTGCCTGCCAGACCCGGCCACGGCTGCGATTGCTCTTTGAACGGCGGTTTTGGATATTTGTTTTTTGGATCTTCTAATTTCTGCGTTGTCATAGCTTCCTGTTTTTCCTGCGTCGCAAACGTGCGCGAACCTTCCAGCGCCACGATACCGGCTGCGCCAAGCCCGGCGATGACCCGGCGGCGAGTGATCCCATTTTCTTCGCTCATAATTTGGATGTGTTAGGCGGTGTATTTCACACTGTCGCCGGCCGCGGCGTTGTCCCTGGCTCCGGTCACACGATTCTCGCCGTCCAAGCGCGAGGAAACGTGCGGTTCCATATTAAAGAAACGATTGCCACGCGCCTGATGGCCGCAGAGATGGAGACCGCAAGCGCATGAGCTCGCTTGTGATTTGCACATCAGGAAAGCGAGCAATCCACCTCGATTTTCGCGAGCGAATTTTGACCTGAGGGTTAGATTGCAACCAAAATGAATATGGAGAGCGACGGCCCACCGAAGCTCGACAATATTATCTTCGGTGAAATCGAGGTGCTCCTCGCCGAGAAGCGCACTGCGCTTGCTTCGCTCCGCACCGGTATCGCCGTGTTCGCCTTGCCGCTGTCCGTCCTCAGCGCTCTTATCGCGACCTCGCGGTACTACAGGATCGAGAAGGTGATGCCTCTGCTGTTGCCGTTGATACTCCTGAACGTTGGGCTGGTCGTCCTCGGCACCTGGCTGGTTTTCCGTTCAATACACCGCATTCGGCACTTCGAGCAACGGATCAAAGAACTCAGCGGAAAATATCGATCACTGGCGGAGTTCATAGAATAACGGCGCGTACGGAAGTTCCGCCATGAGGGCGGACATTACCGCCATTTCGCTCGATCGAAACTTTCGCGGATCAATTCGATCGCCCAGTTGCAGAACGTGTGAGACTGCTCGCGATCGCCGTCACGAGCGTCCGGATAGATGTTCATCGTAATCATATCCGACCACTTCTGGAGATCTTCCTGCCCTGCAGGGGTGAATTCGTGCTGATTTTTCATCGACCAGCGAGGCAAATACTCGATGCCGCCGAAGGCGAATGCGTGCTTCGCTTCCGAGCCCTGGATCTGTTGTGCATCGGGCGGGATAAACCCGAGAGCCAGCAAAGTAAGAACCGAAATGTGAATTCTCATAGTTCTACCCGGGCATAATCGCGACCGGCGATCAAAGACGATGATCGCGCTCACGCCGTCGCAGCCGGCGGTGGAATTGGTGGAGGAACTCCGGCAGTCATGCGCTTTTGCCAACTGGCCCGATGCAGAATTAGAACGATCAACCAAACTACGAATGCGATCAGCCCGCCGGGAATCGTCACGAGCATCAACCAGCCGAGCACACCCAGCGTGTATAAAAGCTGGCCATAATCTTTTCCGTTTATGATGCAGGGATGCACTGACCCTTCATCCAGTTTGCAATTGTGGGAATTTGCGATCCACGCACATGTCATCACCGATCCTATCGGCGCAAGTGCGAATAGACCGATGACGAACAGAACGAGCCAATAAACAATCCACGGGAAACGTTTCTGAACCGGCAAAAGCGGCGGGTTCATTGCCCACGATGGGCCCTGTTGAATCCGTCCGTGTAACCATTTTCGAACCCCTGGTCCCAAGTCTGCGGATTACCGGATCGCTGCTGCTTGAAATATTTCTGAGCCATCATGTTTAAATCGGCAGCGGTTGGCAGCGTTCCTGTCGGCGGCGCTTGCTCTGCTACTCTCAACCCGATTGCATAAGCGGCGCGCTCCTCGGCGGTTCTGCCATGAGCGTAAAACGACGCAACCCCGCACACGACAAATGCCGCCATTGCCATCATTACGAAAAACCGCAGCGGGTTGAATTCTCTGGCCATGGCTCCAGGTGGAGATAACCACAGAGAACCACGTAATAGCAATACTTATGGAAACGCGACTGCATTTCTCGCAGCCCGAAATCGAAGCTGTAGCCAGTGGCGGCGAGCGCGGGACCGTGGCTGCGAATCTTGAGTAAAAGTCCGCACCTTACTAACAGCGTCGTTGCCGATTTGGCCTAACGAGTGCTCAGGCTTAATATTTTGTACGCAAAACGCGCCGAGATTGCTCCCGGCGCGAAGCTTCGATTTCGATTGGAACCAGTAATCAGGTTTGTGTGTTGGTCTTCTCGCCTTTTTTGCATTGGGCTTCGAACTTAGCGTACTGCTCCGGAGTCAGGATTGATTTAGCAGACTCCATGTATTTGGCTTCACTGGCCTCGTTGCAGCCGGCTTTCTGATGCTCCGACATGGCTGCGTCCATCTTTGACTTCTGATCAGGTGTGAGATTAAGACTCGCCAATGAAACCTCACAGGCCATCTTGCTTTGATTTCCGACTTGCTTGGTGCAGTTACCGTGTTCGCCCGCGAATACTGTGGCTGCCGCAAACAGTCCCGCCGTTATTACCGCAATGAGTTTGGTCATAGCAGCCTAGACCTTTACGCAGCGAACATTGTTCAAATTCTCACGCGTGTAGCGTGTCGCCGATTTCGCGTTCTATGTTGTTTCCCGTTTGTAAATAACCATGCCGCGCGCCTGGTAGTTGGATAATGCAGCGGGGTGATCGAAATTGCAGGTATGCACCCAGACACGATTGATCGAAGGTGAGCTTCGCCACGCTTCTTCGATCGCGTTCGTTAACAAGGCTCCTCCCAGTCCCCGGCCAATAAATTCCGGCAACAGACCAAAGTAGGCGATCTCAACGCCGTCTCGATGGTCGCGGCGTAGTTCGTAATAGCCTGCCAGCGACTGTTCGTAATATGCGGCAAAGGTCCGCAGCTCCGGTGCAAGCCCATATTCTTTCCATTGTTCGTCGCTCCACATGCGCTTGTCGTTCCACGACCACATCTGCCCGACGGCAAGGTAAAGATCCCGATTGAATCGCCAGTCGTGTTCGGTTTTCTCCTCGATGTGAAAATGCCCGTCCGCGCATCGCTTTGGACGAAGCTGGTCGAGCGAATGCATCTCAAGATAAATTGTAACGATGGACATCACGCCTGAAGAAATCTGAACTGCTTCGTTTCACATCATTTTACCGGCGTTTTTCAAATCTGCCTGTTCCGTCTTGACGGACATGGCCAGTCTCCGATTGAATCGCGATCTAATGGTCGCCGGTCGAATCACCGCCGAAGAAAAATCGGCCATCAGTACGTACGTCGGTGTTGGCATCGCAATCTTGCTTATCGCAGGTGGGCTCTACTTCTTCTTTCTCGCCCAGAAAGAGAAAAGGGAAACCACGGGCTTCGATCCGAACCGGCCTGTGCCGAGTGACGCGGTCTTAAAACGACGATTGAAAGCTGAGGAATATACCGTCGTGCGCGAGGGTGGTTCCCAAAGGGCTTTTCAAAATCAGTTCTGGAACAATGAGCGCACCGGCATTTACGTCGATGTGATTACCGGCGAACCGCTTTTCACTTCACTCGACAAATTCGACGCCGGGATCGGCTTTCCCACATTTACCAAGCCGATTTCAAAAGATCTCCTCGTGGAGAGCGTCGATACTTCGCACGACATGCAGCGAACCGAGGTCCGCGCCAAACGAAGTAACGCTCACCTCGGCTATGTGTTTCCCGACCCGCAATCGCCCACGGGGCAACGTTACGTCGTTTACTCGGCTGCCTTTCATTTTATCCCGGTCGAAGCGATGAAAAGCGAAGGGTACGAACCGTACCTCCCGCTTGTGGAAAAAAAGTAGCGTCCGAAACCGCCAAACTGTAGCAGCTAGCGACCGAGACCCCGTAAATCGATTCCTTGCTGTAGCCACCGGCGCTGGCCAACGGCTTATGCAATCGTTGCACAAGGCCCGGCACAGAATGCCAACTCCGCGGAAGCCCAGGCGTGGCACTAATTCTTTGGCAACTTCGCAGTCATTCCCGGGTTCAATCGGCCAAACAACAGGAGGGATAAACATCATGGGAAAAAAAATTGTTGTGATTGCACTAGCAGTGTTCGCATTCGGGTTTGCTTCTGCTCTACCCTCGAATGCGGGAACCGAAGTCATTGAGCCTCGCCGTGCTCCAGCACCGACTTACACGTACGCGCCGCCGCCACCGCGCCCGATCCTATACGCTCCTCCGCCGCCGATTGGCGTGGTCGTTGCCCCAGCGTACCGTTTTTACGGGCCACGATTCGCCTTCTACCGTGCGCATCGATTTTATGCCCGGCACGCTTATTGGCGTTCTCATCGTCCCTGGCGGTAATCAAAACGTGTAGTCACCCGTACGGCCGGCGCTGAGCGCCGCCTGCTTGGTGACAAACGTACCGCGTTGGAAGGGAAGCGGCTGACACAGCCGCTAGTACAACTTCACCCCTGCTGCTCACTCTTCTATTTTGATTTCCGGAAAGCCCGCTTGCTTTAATTGCTGATTTAGCGCGGGAAGATCGGCCTCGAGTAGGTTGTGCCATGAATCCATCATCGGCCGGACTTTTGTTTCCAGATCCGCGACACCGGCTCTGACTGCGGCTGTTGGCGCAGCGTCTGCTTTTTCGATTTCGTTGAACAGGCGCGTCGTCGATTCTAAAATGAAAAGCGAAGGTGCAGCGCCTGGTCGCGGATGCGGCGGTCCGAACTTCACGAATGTTTCAGCAAAGGCCTCCAGTTTTTGTGTCACGTCAGGCCGCTCGGCAGCCTTTGTTCTAAGTTTCGTTAACTCCTCGGCGATGTTGTCGAATTTCTTGCCGATCGGAGCCAGCTTGAGCCGCAGTTGGTACAACTTCCACGAGAGATCGAACTGTTCCTGAAGATCGGCGGCCGATACTTTTACCCGCGGATCCATCGCGACGGTCAAAGGTTGGCTGAAAGCTTGCCCGTCAACCGTTAATGTAACCGTGTAATCACCTGGCGCGGCCCAAGGCGACGTCGCCGCTGGTGCAGTATTGCGGTACGTCGCCGACATCGGAAATTGCGGTTCCACATTGGGGACCGGCGTGTAATGCATGTCCCATAGAAACCGATGCAAGCCTGCTTTCGGCGAAACCGATGAAGAAGGCCGGATCCAGTAGCTCGGAATTTTGAGCCGCTTCGGATTCACCTCGGCAGGCGTATCCGTGCTTGAATATTTTCTCACTGACCGGCCTTTGCCGTCTTTGATCTCGATCGTTACCGGACCGCTCACATTTTTCGAAAGCAAATAATCAATCATCGCGCCGTCTGGTGGATTTTGCCCTGCCGGTTCGTCCGGCGGCAAAGGCGTGTCGGTGTTCAGGTTCGCCCGAACGCGCAACGCAGTCTGCGGTTTAAACAGCAGATCCTCACGCTGGCTTGTGGTGATTTGCCGCAGTGGCGTGATGTTGTCGAGGATCCAAAACCCGCGACCATGCGTCGCCACGACGAGATCGTCGTTCTTAATGATCAGATCGCGCACCGAAGTGGCCGGCAGATTCAATCGCAACGACTGCCAGTTAGCGCCGTCATCGAACGAAACGTAAACACTTTTTTCGGCTCCGGCGAACAGGAGGCCTTTGCGTTCCGGATCTTCGCGAACTGCGTTAATGATTTCGCCGGCCGGTATTCCGTTCGTAATCTCCGCCCACGTTTTGCCGCCGTCGTGCGTCGCAAAAATGTGCGGTCGCAGATCGTCGATCCGCAGCGTGTTCACCGCTGCGTACGCGGTGTTCGAATCGAAATGTCCCGCTTCGATCAGGGAAATTTTCTGCCAGGCCGATATGACTGCGGGCGTCACGTTGGTCCAGGTTCTTCCAGCATCCGGCGTGAGATGAATCAAACCATCGTCGGTGCCGCACCAAATCCGGTTCGCGTCGATCGGTGACGGCGCAACAGTATAAATGACGCCGCGCCGATGCGCCTGCTTTGTTCCATCGTC
>QHOR01000317.1:0-2535 GCA_003219395.1 Verrucomicrobiota bacterium
TCGAGACTGACGGGACCAGAAATCAACGTGACTTCGTGCCCCTCAGCGAGGGCTGCCTCGGCGATGGCATAACCCATTTTCCCCGATGAGCGATTCGAAATGTAACGAACCGGATCGATCGGCTCGCGCGTGGGCCCTGCCGTAATGAGGAACCTCACGCGATCAAATTATCCTGGCGCGCCAGCAAAAACTCCGCGCGGAACGCGATGTCATTTACTTTCCACAGTCTGCCGACGCCTTCATAGCCGCAGGCAAGCATTCCTTCTTCTGGTCCGATAAATTCAGCGCCGCGCGCTTTCAATTTTTCCACGTTATCCACGGTAGCAGGGTGCTCCCACATTTTTCCATTCATGGCCGGCGCCAGCAGCATTGGCGCACGCGTCGCCAGTGCGATGGCTGCAAGCGGATGATCGGCCAGCCCATGCGAGAGTTCGGCGATGACATGCGCTGTCGCCGGCGCAATCAGGAGGAGGTTCGCGCGATCGGCCAGCTCAATATGGCCAGGTCGCCAACTTTCCTTTTCATCGAAGAAACTGGTGGTTACTGGATTTTTCGAAAGCGTTTGCAAAGTGAGTGGAGAAATAAATTCTGCGGCATCCCGTGTCATCACGACAAAAACTTCGTGACCTTGTTTGACCAGCAAACTTGCGAGCTCGGCAGATTTGTACGCAGCAATCGATCCGGTCACTCCAAGCACGACGGTTTTCGTGCCCGGGCGAATACGCACAACTTTTCGCGCGCTCGCTTTGTCGCGCTTCCGTTTGGAATCTCTGCCTTCTGCGGTCATGTTTCGATCAAGCGCCGGCTCAAATAACTCTCTGCCTCCATGATCTGGCGGAATTTCCGCAAATCTTCCTCCATCGATCCACTGATAATAGTATAACGATAGTCGCGCCAGCATTCCATTTCGCGGGCAGCGGTTGCCAGCCGCAAATCGATTTGCTCGGCAGTTTCTGTGCCGCGATTTAGCAAACGTTTGCGCAATTCTTCAAGATCGGGAGGCATAATGAACACATCGGCCAGAGCATGCCGGATAGCCGGATCGCCGCAGTTGCGAATAACAGCGGCGCCTTGCGTGTCGATGTCGATCAAAACATTCTTTCCGTTTTTTAGGTTTGTTACGACTGGTTCGCGCAGTGTGCCATAACGATCTCCGTGAACCTGTGCGTGCTCCAGAAAATCTCCCTTCTTGGCCCGGTCGCGAAAATCTGCATCGGAAAGAAAATGATAATCTTCACCGTCGACTTCGCCGGCGCGAGGAGCTCGCGTCGTACAGGAGATGGAATAAAAAAGGTCAGGGGTTTGACGGATCCTTTCCACAAGTGTGGTCTTACCGGCTCCCGATGGAGCAGAAACGACAAATAGAATTCCGCGACGGCTGAATTTCTTACTCAATATTTTGGACTTGTTCGCGAATCTTCTCCAGTTCTGCCTTGCAGGCGATGACGCGCTGGGAGATCGCTGCGTCATTTGCCTTGGCGCCCAGCGTATTGAGCTCGCGAAACATTTCCTGGGTGATGAATTCCAGTGTGCGCCCGACGGGTTCTTTGCTGCGCAAATGGTGCGCAAATTGGGCAAGATGACTTTCCAGACGCGTTAGCTCCTCGGACACGTCAGCACGATCGGCAAAGAACGAGATCTCCTTCAACAAACGCTCGTCGTCACTGGCAATGGGCAATCCGGCTTTTTGTATGCGATCGAGAAGCACGGCACGGTATCTTTTCACTACATCGGGATGAAATGCGCGGATTTCCTTGAGTTTTCTTCGGATTGCTTTCAGTCGATGGATCAAATCCTTGGCCAGATGTTTCCCCTCGCGTTCTCGCATTTTGATTAAATCCGAAAGGGCGCCTCGAAGCGCGCGATCGATCGCAGGCCATGCTTCTTCCGGATTTAAGGCTTGTTCAGGAAAACGCATCACTCCCGGCGCCTGCAGGATTGTGCTGATGGTGATCTCGCCTGGCGCATTCAAGTCTTTTTGTAATGCACGCATCGCTTCGTGATAGGAGCGGGCTAACTCGGTGTCGAGGGCAAGGTTGCGCGCGCCATTAGGGCTACTGTGGAGAGCAATGGTGGCGTTGGTACGGCCGCGCGAAATCTTTTCATTGATGGTCTGGCGAACGCGAGGTTCGAGTTCGCCCAGGTCGCGCGGCAGATTGATTACGATATCGCTCTGCTTTCGGTTCACTGAATTGAGCTCCACGCTGAACTTTCTGCCGGCGTGGACCACTTCAGCGCGGCCATATCCAGTCATGCTTCTCATTGGTGCAAAAGTTTATGCCAGAGAAACGGTCAACGTTCAATGGAAAGCAGTAAAGGCGAAGCGAATCCCCGACACGTTGAAAAGCATTCAGGCATCCCTTATGCACGGGTGTGAATCACTGGCAGCGGGAGCTTGTTGCAGGAGCGATCTTCGCAATCACCTATGTTCTTATTAGCGGCCGGCAACTGAAGATTCTGCCGTTGAATCGCCCCGCCGCGGCGCTGTTAGGCGCGGTACTAATGGTCGCCACCGGGGTGATGTCTCCTGAGCGG
>QHOR01000317.1:2574-4378 GCA_003219395.1 Verrucomicrobiota bacterium
GCTCATTTCGGCCTACCTTTATCTCGCCCATTTTTTCGAATGCGCTGCGGAACTGGTTTTGAACTTCTCGCGAACTCCAGCGCGTCTCCTGCTTTATGTCACGCTCACTTCCGGAATTCTGTCCGCGCTGCTGGTGAACGACACAATTTGCCTGATGCTCACTCCGCTTATCGTAGCCGTGATCCGGCGCGGCAAATTACCTCTATTTCCGTACCTCATTGCGCTCGCGACCAGCGCAAACATAGGCAGTGTGGCCACGCTGGTGGGGAACCCGCAAAACATGATAATTGGACACCTCTCGGCCATTTCGTTTTCGGAATTTTCGCGGGCGCTCCTGCCAGCGGCCATCATTGGCCTGGCTATCAATTTCTTCATTTTGCGTTTTGGCTTTCGAAAAATGTTGCGGGAAACAGCGATTGATCGTGCCGAAGATGCAGTTCCAAAACTGGATTACCGGTTGTTCGGGTTTGTTTCGGCTGTGGTCGTGGCGATGTTCGCGGGTTTCCTTGCCGGTCTGAATCTGGCGTGGACGGCGATGGCCGGAGCTGCGGTGATCATGGTGCTTGCGCGACGGGATACCCACGAAGTGCTAAAGCTGGTCGATTGGCATCTGCTCCTTTTCTTCTCAGCGCTCTTCATTGTAGTGGATGGTTTGAGCGATACCGGGCTGCCAAATGCGATTTACTCCCGATTGGAACCCATCTTCGGATCGAGCGCGCCGGCGCAGGCGTGGAACCTCACCTGGGTTTCCGTGGTCGGATCCAATGTGTTTTCCAATGTCCCGTTCGTGCTCGTCGCTGCAAAGTGGATCGCGCGATTCGCGGAACCGGCTTTAATGTGGAAAGTGCTTGCGCTTGCCACCACGTTTGCAGGCAATCTGACAATCGTTGGCTCGGTGGCGAACATGATCGTGGTAGAATCAGCTCGCGATCACATCCAAGTCGGTTTTTGGGATTACGCGCGCTTCGGAATTCCCATCACCATTCTTACGACCGGCGCAGGTGTGATCGTTTTGCTGGTCTTGCGCTAAGAAGGTCGAAAATTGCGCGGCGATGAGGAGAAGGGATAGGGACTGATTCAATTCGGCGGATAGAAAACCACCGTTGCCAGTGATTGTCGATCTTCGGTGGGCGCTGCTGAAAGATGCGCAGCGTCACGCGATGATGTGTGAACGGGAACACGAGGTTGTAGACGGGAGATCGCCGCGAACTCAAGGGTTTTAACCCGTCAAGCTTGAGCTGTGGCAGAATCCACATACCGCGCCAACGTGCGGATGATTGTTCAAGCAGAAGCCGGCCGTTACTAACAACGAAGGCATGTCTCTCGACAAGCCGCTTTGTGCGCGGTTTGGACTTCTTGATTGGTACCGCGTCCGGATCTTTGGCCCGGCAAAATTTTTTTACGGGGCAAAGGTTGCATTTCGGGTTGTTGGGCAAGCAAACGAGCGCGCCAAGATCGACAAGCGCGGAGTTAAACAGCGCGGCATTGCGTCTGGGAACAAGTTGTGCGGCGCTCTTCCAGAGTTTTTCGCGGCCAATCGCAGAATCAATCGGGACGCGCAGGTCAATCAATCGGGCAAGCAGACGCGCGGTATTCGCTTCGACAATTGGAACCGGTTGATCAAGCGCAAAAGTCGCGACCGCATTTGCCGTATAGCGACCGACGCCAGGCAATTTACGAATCGCCACGATATCGGCAGGAAAGATCCCCCCGTGCCGATCCTGTACGATTTTCGAGGCGGCATGCAGATTCCGAGCGCGATTGTAATAGCCGAGGCCTTGCCAGGCGTGAAGAACATCGTTTT
>QHOR01000318.1:0-458 GCA_003219395.1 Verrucomicrobiota bacterium
CGCGATCCGAGACACGCCCGCTTTGCCAACGCTTCCACAGATAAATCGCCGTGCAGGTGGCCCTGCATCCAGACGGCGAGGTCCGTAAATCGATCGGTTGACTTACTTTGAAACTGCAAAGGCTCTGAGTATTGTTCCTGACCTCCAGGCCGTTTGAGATAGACAACCAAATCGCGCGCTACCACCAGGGCTGCGGCGGCCCCGTAGTCTTCTTCGATCAGCGCTAACGAAAGATCAATGCCTGCCGTGATGCCGGCAGACGTGTAGAAAGGGCCATCCTTTAAGAACAGAGCATTGGCATTAACTCTCAGCTTTGGGAAACGCTGTGACAGATCCTTGGCAAAGCGCCAATGTGTCGTTACCTCGCGGCCATCAAGCAATCCGGTCGGTGCGAGTCCGTAGACACCCGTACAAACAGAGGCGATCCTGCGAATGCGCGTAGCATGCAGCCTTACCCA
>QHOR01000318.1:514-3042 GCA_003219395.1 Verrucomicrobiota bacterium
GAGCAGTGCGGATTGAGAGTTATTCCTGATTCCGACACAAAAGGCTTGTCGCTTAAACCGATAATCAGCGTTTCGTAACAGGCGTGATCCGACCCGTTAGTTTCGTCGGGCCTTGCCGCCATGAACGCGTCGACAGGCCCGACAATGTCCAACGTCTGGACACCGTCATAACCGAGAAAACCGATCCGTCGTAAATTCATTTTGTCTCCGTAACACTGATTCTAGACCTGGCGCACATCAATCCGCCACGACTTTTACCCGACAATATCGGACTTAGTAAAAGTTGAATTGGTCTGGGTCGATGATTCGAAAATTAGGACATGCAGGGACCACGATGAGGGGAAGATGAGGGGTAAGGCTAAATCGCGCACACTGTTATTATTACACTGAGAACCGAGATGATGGCCACTGAATGAAGATTCGGGCGTGGCTGATATATCCAACCGCGCTAGATTCCATGCGCCGCTTTGTCATTGATTCTTAGTCACTCCTGCGATGTAGGTTCCAACCAGGCTCAGTCCAGAGCGGTTCCACGTGACAGTTATTGCAACCAGCTTTGCCGCTGAACAATTCATCTCCGCGTTCGGCGGCTTCCTCATTGAAGTCAACGCCGTTTTGGGTTCGGAGCGGGTATTGCCAAGTTGATAGAAATGAAGAGCCGGAAGGAACTTCGTGGTTAGATCATCATCAGGATCGATGTGCGTCAGCCAGGGCCGGATTGTCGACGGCGGCCCGCGCAACCGCCATGACAAGTCTCGCGAAACTCACAAGGCTCGCAGGCCGGCGGCAACATGCGCGCGGCACGCAAAACCGAGTGGCACAGCATGCTCACAAAAACTCCACTGGCCACAGCCCAAATCCATATTGATGCGGCGACGATGGCGGCGACTTTCCAGTTGGTCGAACGCATGATTGTAAGCAGCGACGGAAGATTCACCGACGGTCCGGCGACCAGCAATGCTACTGCCGCACCGATAGGTGCGCCTGATCCGAGCAATATCAGAGCCAGCGGAATCTCGAAAAACGTTGGCAATGCCAGCGGCACAGCAAAAGCGGCGACAATTATTATTGCCAGGAACATAGCGAGAGTTGAATGAAAGGTGCGCATTGGAATCATCTGAGCAATGATCATTGAAAGCAGTACACCGATAACTATCACCGGAATTAAGCGGAAGGCCACACGGGCACAGATACGCAAGAAATGAATGAAGTCCGCAGGGCGAGCTTCCGCCTGCCAATCGTTCCTGGCACACGACACGCTTGTTCTGCCGAGCAATCTGTCGGCGATCATTCCGGTGAACAAGACCGCAATCATAGCGCCGCCGAGGCGCACCATCCCCACCTTGTAATTGAAGAGCATGAAAGTGAGAATCAGCGCGGCGGGATTTAGCGCAGGAGCAGCAAGCATCAACGCGATCGACGGACCGAGTCTGGCAGAACGCTCGTATATACCGGTAAAAATTGGCGCCACACAACAAGAACACAGCATCAGCGGCGCTCCCGCCAGTCCGGCGATTGCCTGCGACCGCAGCGAGCGCCTGCCGAGCAGACGCTCTAGCCACTGAGGCGAGACAAAGGTGCTTACTGCTGCGCTAATCAAAATGCCAAAGAGCAACGCCGGCCAGATAACCAGAAAATAATTCAGCGTGCGCGCTGATACGCCGGCCTCCGAAGCGCCGACGCCGGGAATCACATTGCTGCGCGGTTTGTATATTCCGGTTGTTGACACCTTTCCAATCACGGTCAGCGCTGCTGAACTTTTGTAGGCGATGAGTGACCCGACGATGAGAAGCATAGGCAATAAGAAATATAGAATGCCCTTTGCCGTCGTCGGCGAGCTTTCGCTTGTCGTCGCGTTTGTTTGTTTTGCAATCATCTATGGACGTTGTCTTTAGTGAAGGCGATTGCGCAACTAGTCTCACTGATCGCCAGGATCTCAGGGCGGTAGTCCCCGCGCCCTAAGCTCCGTGAAGCTTCGATTTTCGGTTCTCGCCGCCTATTATACACGCGCCTGATAAAGATTTAAGTGAGTAATTTGAGAGCCCATGCAGACTTAGAATCACGAATCAAGGCCGGCAAGGCTAATTTAGCGAGACTCACTCAAGAGGACGAGCGCCTGCGCAATCGCGAAGCGTCCCTCGATACTGAGTTGCAGGCCGCACAAGCAAAAGTCAACGAACTAAACAGCAATTGGATTCGTTGATGAAGGAACTGGAATTACCGCAAACCAAGGGCGTTCAATCGATCTCGTTCACTTCAGCGCCTGGATGATCTGATCAACCTGGCCGGCATCAACTAGCTGCTGTAGACGCGTTTCCTCAATACCCGCAATCCTTCCAAGCAGTATTCTCGCGAAATCGGCATGGCCGCGACTGCGCCAGCGCGCCATCTCAATCAAAGAGTCCAGGGCTTGCGAATGTAACTGACTAAGCAGCTTCGCATCTCGCCTCTTACTTAATTCGTCCAGCAGAAATCCTGCTTTATTACGATCCGTCCAGGAGCCGGAGCTTAGCATCGCGATAAAATGT
>QHOR01000318.1:3067-4174 GCA_003219395.1 Verrucomicrobiota bacterium
CGCCAGGACTGCCAATGCCCTGATGGCGTTGTTGCGCACGCCTTCATCGGAATCGTGGCTGGCCACCACCAGGGCCTGAATCTGTTGCGACGATTGTCGCGCATAGCCGAGAACATGCGCGGCAACAGTTCTTTGGTCGGCATCCTGGGACGAAGCCAGCACCCGGCGCACGAGATGTTCATGCTTAAGAGCGTACACTCGCGTCGCGAGTTCTTTGGCCCGAAGCTCTGGATCGCTCGAAAGAGCATAGCCTTTCGAGTCGTCTTCCTTGCTCTGTCCGCTGCGCACGGCTTTTGACGAAGCTTCCATCGTCTCGTTATAGAGATTTACGATCTTTGTTGGAAAGCGAACCCGACTCTTTGGGGGAGGAGCGTATCGCACCGTCCTCATGGAACTGCCCGGCAGACCTATATAGAACATTGCGTTTCCCTGAACATCACAACAGACTGCCGCGACGTCCGTGGGAGGCTTACCAATAACGCGCTTCACCGCTTCAGTAAGCTGAGCGATTGCGTCCGGGACAGCATCATCTGAATCGGACAACTCATCACCGTCGCGAAGCGGAAGCGCGGCACGAATCTTATCGACATCCAAACCGGCGTAACCATAGAACTCGATCTCGCCGATGCGTCTGTGCGTGTCCGGAGCTGATGCGAGCGCCACGAGCCAGAGCGCCAGCACTAACGGACAACTATTTCTGAGCCAGTTTTGCCTTCGCACGAGCGAGTTACCAGGCTGGACCGATTGCGCCCGGTCTAATTACATAATTCGCCGATCAACTTTGACCAGGCTTGTTCCTCTCGGGCGGGGTAAGTAAGCGGAGCCAACCTGCTGCACCACGCCTTTAACTCAGCGAGGTATCCCGGAGAATTTTCCGCGCGCAACAATAACCTTAGAAGTTGAGCCGTATCGCCGACATCAAAATAGCCTGAATAACCTGCGCCGAGAACGCCGACATTACCATCAATGCGAGAAGCGAGAATCGGAACGGAAGCGGCTATCGCTTCCGACAACACGTTTGCTCCTCCCTCGATGCGAGATGAGAGCACACAAAGAGAACTCTGGTTCAGAATCCGGCTTACCTGTGACCGCGGCTGCTCACCGAGC
>QHOR01000318.1:4191-5820 GCA_003219395.1 Verrucomicrobiota bacterium
TCATTTCCTTACGCGCGCTTTTCGCCATTGCGTCACTCATCGCGCCGCCTACTTGCAAGACTCTGATCTTTGACGAATCAGGAAGCGAACGCGCAGCGATGGCGGTGCGGAAAGGATCCTTCACAGGACGCAGGTGGCTGATTACACATACATCAAAACTGGCGTTTGATGGTTCGTTAGCGCCAGACTTCCTGGTCTTTCTTCTGGCCGATGGATTACGCGCGCCTGTTACGGCCTGTCCGTTTCCAACTGACTGGTAGATTACCCGGGTCTTCTTTCGCCAGCCTGGCCGCAGTCTCTTAGTCGCTTTCGGTTGCAGCACGACAATCCTCGTCGCGACATCAAGGGATCTTTGTGCCAGATGATTGATCCGAATGTCACGATAGAGATCTGTTCCGGTTAGAGCGACGATGACCGGAGCCGCAGGGTTTTGGCGTCGAAAGTTGATGATCGACGAGTGGGTCTTCCGAGCATGCAAGGCTACCAGCAAATCATAAGGCTCATCGTCATACGTCTGTGAAATCGAGACGCGGTTGCCGAGGCGTCTGAGGATTCTCGCCCAGCGAATCGCAGTGATGCGGTTTCCCTGGCGTGAGTACGGTGGCGCAGGAGTAACAATGCCAATCTTCATTCTTATCAAGGCTGCAGTGCACAGGTGCGAAACCCTGCCCACACGTCGCGACGGTCAGGCGTGTAGAAATTTCGATAGGTGTTATGAACAAGGCGAAGCACCTTGTGATCGCCAAACCAAGGTTCAGAATACTCTTTGTAAGGACCGGCGATGAATCCCGGATACGGTTTGAAGTTGCTGGCCGTCCATTCCCACACATTCCCGATCATTTGCCGGCATCCGAATGCACTGTCACCTGCGGGCAGCGCGTCGACCGGGATACATCCCAAAGCGCGCCAATCAAGATTTGCGCGTTCCAACTTAGGATTGTCGTCGCCCCAGGGATACCGGCGTTTGCGTTCTGCAACGCCGTGACTGTTTGTTGTTGGCTCGCCGCTCGCCGCCATCTCCCACTCGGCTTCCGTTGGCAGTCGCCGATTCGCCCAGCGGCAGTAGGCATTAGCTTCGTGCCAGTTGACATGAATAACCGGTAAGCGCTCATCCAGCTCGACCCATTCATCAAAGTTCCGCCGCGACCAGCGATCGTTCCCCTTCCGGCGCCAATAGACCGGACAATTCGCACTCGCAGCCGTCCGCCACCGCCAACCTTCTGCGGTCCAGAGCTTCCTTTTCTTGTAGCCCCCTTCCTCAACGAAAGTTTTGAATTCACCATTGGTCACGGCGGTCTTAGCGATCGCAAAAGGAGCAATCTCAACCTCATGCGCCAGTTGTTCGTTATCGAAGGCGAAGCCTTGTTTGGAAGTGTTTCCGAGAATGAATTTGCCAGCTGGAATTTCTGCGTCGTTTCTCAGGTCATTCTTTGTTTGAGTAAGAGACTCGTCTTGTTTTGCAAACGGCGCACTATTGACTATGGCGATCCGTGGTGGAGGGTAGCTCAATGTCTGACGTGTATAACCGATCGCTTCATCGTGCATCTGCTCATGTAGCAGGACGAGGTTCAGGAAATATTCTTGATCGTAGCCTTCGGCATCCCTCAGATTGCCGCTCTCATAAGTGGC
>QHOR01000327.1 GCA_003219395.1 Verrucomicrobiota bacterium
TAATTTATATTGATACGGCCTCGCCCTTGTTTTAGAGCGACCCCGTTACACTATAATTTGCTTGGATTCTGTCGTTCGAAGGCTTTTGTTGTCCAATCATCTAATCAAACCCTGCATCGCCCTGCATCGTTTCATCAAACATCACAGCATGTCTACTGCCGCAGGAGCCGATCGCATCACCAAATCCACTGCTAAGGCCCCGAAATCGAGAGCTCCATCAAGGAGCAGGAGCCGAAGCATGCAACCGCCATCGAGGCAGACGAGAAGCATGTCATCACGAGCGCAGTCATCTGCCGCCGACCTTACGTCAGCTTGCCCTGTTTCGGGTGGGGTTGACCAAGCATCGCGCCAAATGGAACAGCAAGCTTTCTCAGATGCTGGACCTACGAAGCACCAGGAGATTTTGGAACTGGAGCAGCTTCGTCAACTTACTGCTGCCATAGAGCAACGGGTGCAGCAACTCCTTGCAGAGCGAGAGGCCTCTGAGGCGCCGCGAGCGTCATTCTCAGACTCGGACGCCCGGACCAACCGCCGCATCGAGGAACTCGAGCGCAAAATCCATCGGCTCGAGAAGGGCAAGGAGCCTGTACGATGGCCAAGCCCCATCATCGAAGAAGAAGACCCAATTGAGCTAGCCGACCGGCAAAACCGCGGTGGCTCATCAAAGATGTCGAAGGGGACCAAGCGACAACGGTCACCTAGTCCTAGCGACTCCGGTAACTACGATTCGGATGGTAGTGACCCGCGTAAGCGCTATCGGCGCAGTGGCATTACTCCGCCGGAACGATCGCAGAAGACCCTGAGTGCAACGCCAGTGCAAGTGAAGGAAACTCCATGTCCGGACCCACCAAAGTTTGATATGCGGAGGGGGGCAGATGTTAGACCTTACCTCGAAGGTTGCGAGACTTACATCCGCCTTAAGAGTAACAGATTCCCATGCGAAGAGGCCAAGATACTGTGGGCTCTCGGGTTTCTGGAAGGCGAGAAGGCGAAGAACTGGGCCAGGTCCTATCGCCGCAAGATGTACAGACTCGACGAGTATATGAGTTGGAGTTTCTTCAAATCCAAGACGACAGACCGTGCTGGTCATGACACCGCCAGTTGGTCTAAGCATTTCGATGGTAAGAGTGACCAATTACCCTTTCCTTACGCACCATCTAGAGACCGTGTTTTTGAGTCTCACAGTGCGAATTGGCCTTCCCGCCAAGATCATCGAGTTAATGCCGGTCTTCGGGGACCAATCCACGACGCATGCTATATGGCAGACCTTGAAGAAGGCTGGCCATGCTTATGAGGCCGCGGAGGAAGCAAAGAAGGCAGTTGGATCTTTTGGTCAGACACCAGGATCAAAAAAGGACACGACACCAGGTGAATCGTCTTCGTCAACACCGAAGGGAAAGGGCAAGTCAAAGGACACACCGCCGAAATCGAATACGGAGGAGAAAACGCGCAAATATCCTAAGCGTTTCAGCTCGTTTAAAGAAGCCACCAAAGGCGTCCCTCCGGAGTTGGTCAAAGAGCGGCTTAAGGAGAAAAAGTGTACCAGATGCGGTAAGAAAGGGCACGGTGCTCTCTTCTGCGCTGGGGAAGCCGTCACCACCGTCACTCCAAAGGACCCGAAAGTAGCTTCGTCCTCTGCGAACGCAACGTCCAAGCCTGCCCCTAAGGTGACCCAACCTGAACCCGCTGTCTCTGCAACCATCCAGGAGCATGCATCACCCCAAGGATTTATTAGGGAGCTTGATGATGACTACGAATTGGATATCTGGCCTGTCGACAGCAGAGAACAGTCGGTGATATGACGACAGACCGCGCTGGTCATGGCACCGCCAGTTGGTCTAAGCATTTCGATGATAAGAGTGACCAATTATCCTTTCCTTACGCACCATCTAGAGACCATGTTTTTGAGTCTCACGACAGTCCTTTCTTTTCGCATGATACCCCGGAGTTCAAGGAGTTTTTATTGGCCAGGAACCAAGTGCTGGAACCTGCGCTAACCGTTCATTCTGTTTCGGGTTTGTTTTCGGAAGAACCAAGTGCTGGGCCTTCCAATGGCGTTAAGGGCGTTAAAAGGAAACGGGAATCAGAGGAACCAAGCGCTGGAACCTCGAAAAAGCATTGCGTTATTTCTACAGTCACACCACCACGAGTTGGCGAATGTCCTATCTTCCAAGTGCTTATTAAAAAGCCATACACCAAGGATCTTGTTAAGGTTAAGGCGCTCATGGACTCAGGTGCGACTACTTTTTGTTTGTCCGATCGTTTTGTGAATCGGTTTATGATCCCGAGGGTGCAACGGGATTGTCCTATACAAGTCACAGATGTCGCTGGGCGGCCTGTGGCTTCAGGAGAAGCTTTCACCCATCCTTTGTTGTTTAAGGTATCTCGTTGGGTTTTTAAGCAGCCCTTTGAGATCATCCCTATGGAGCCTGCGTATGATATGATCATACCAGATTGGTGGAGAGAGGAGACGGGTTTGGTTTACCGACGGACGCTGTCCACAGGCGACTGCGCTGGCAAGGACTGGGAACTGAGTTTCACCAGGTTGCCTACCAGGGGTCAGACCGGCCTAAAGGAAACCAAGCGAGATCCCAAACCAGGCTGTGTCGACTCAGAGCCTCCGTGCTCGGTCGAGTGGGATGAGACTATCCTTCTAGGGGATGTCGAGCCCATCCAAGTTGGGACAGTAGTACAGGAACTGGGAGTCCCCCGAATGACCCCAGAAGGGACCTGGCTGCCAACTACCTCTTTGCGCGTCAGTATCTCGGCATTGTCAGAAGCGGAGTGTGAGGCTAGACTGCCGAAGCGTTACCACCGGTTCTTGAGGCTGTTTGCGCCACAAACAGCTAGAGAGCTCCCGATGCATAGGCCGTATGACCATGCTATCGATCTTTTGCCGGGGACGTCTCCTCCCTGGGGTCCTGTGTACTCACTGAGTGAGGTTGAATTGAAAGCCCTTCGTGAGTTTCTGGATGAAATGGTACTGACTGGCAAGATTCGGCCTTCGAAGTCTCCAGCAGGTGCACCTATTCTGTTTGTCCCAAAGTCTCATGGAAGGGGCCTGAGGCTTTGTGTGGATTATAGAGGTTTGAACAAGATCACTGTGAAGAACCGATATCCGCTACCACTCATAGATGAGTTGAGGGATCGCGTTCATGGGTCTACAATATTCACCAAGATTGATCTGAAGAATGGCTATAACCTTATCCGAATTAAGGAAGGGGACGAGTGGAAGACTGCTTTCCGCACTCGATACGGCCATTATGAGTTTCTGGTAATGCCGTTTGGCTTAACCAATGCTCCGGCCACTTTTCAAGCCATGATGAATGATATTCTT
>QHOR01000328.1:0-1031 GCA_003219395.1 Verrucomicrobiota bacterium
GGTTCCTCTGGTTTTTTCTGCTTGTGTTCATCGTCTACTGGGCGATGCGCAGCAACAGCGCGCGAAAGGTGTGGCTTCTCCTCTGCAGCTATGCTTTTTATGCCGCCTGGAATTGGAAATTCACATTCTTAGTCCTCGGATCCACGACGGTGGATTACGTCGTAGGACAAATGCTCGGGCGTACTGAACATCCGGCATGGCGACGCTTCTGGATTGCCACCAGCGTATGCGTCAATCTCGGCGTCCTGGCTTTTTTCAAATACTTTAACTTTTTTGTTTCTTCGGCGTCCGGGTTTTTGGCGTGGCTTGGTTTACCGGCAAGTGTGAACACGCTCAACATTATTCTGCCGGTCGGCATTAGCTTCTACACGTTTCACTCGATGAGCTACACGATAGACGTGTACCGGGGCAAGCAGCGTCCCATTTCGAACTTTGTCGATCTTTCGTTGTTCGTGAGTTTTTTCCCGCCGCTGGTAGCGGGGCCGATTGTGCGTGCAGTGTACTTTTTGCCGCAGCTCGTTTCGACCAAGAAGTTTTCCAATGTCGATGTGCGCGGCGCGGTGATGTTATTCCTGGCGGGACTTATCAAGAAGGCCTGCATCGCCGATGGAGTCGCTCCGACCGTCGACCGCTACTTCGCTCACCCAGCGGATTTCACGGCAACGAGCGCGTGGATTGGTGTGCTGTTCTACGCCATCCAGATTTACTGCGATTTTTCCGGTTACACAGACATGGCCATCGCTGCTGCCCGGCTGCTTGGGTACCAATTACCGAACAACTTCCAGTTTCCATACTTTGCCCGAAACGTCTCTGATTTCTGGCGGCGTTGGCACATTAGTCTCTCAAGTTGGCTGCGTGATTATCTCTACATTCCGCTTGGCGGAAATCGCGGCTCACGCGGATTCGTTTACCGCAACGTCATGATCACGATGCTGCTTGGCGGTCTATGGCACGGAGCTGCGTGGACGTTCGTCATCTGGGGCGCGTTACATGGAACCGCACTGCTCATTCATCGCGAGTGGACCCGTTTT
>QHOR01000328.1:1047-2548 GCA_003219395.1 Verrucomicrobiota bacterium
CGCTGGTTCGCCTGGCCCATTACGATCTACGCGGTATGCGTTGCCTGGATCTTATTCCGCGCGCCCGACCTTGGTAGTGCGGGAACAATACTAAAGCAGTTTGTCCTGTTTCGCGGCGGCGGTAACGAACATTTCCACCGATGGTTCCTTTTGCTGATTGCTGCGCTTGCCTTAATTCATTGGCTCAATTCACGTCGATGGTTTGCAGAATCATGGCGGCACTGGCCTTCCCCAGCCTTCGCGGCGGCTTACGGTTGCACGTTTGCAGTCGTCCTTCTATTTGTTCCGCCGCACTACACGCCATTCATTTATTTTCAGTTCTGAGGTCGGATTTCACATTGAGGAGCTTGTCACTCTAGGCGAAGCGAAGAATCTCAGATTTGTTTCGTTAAGAACCCTTTCCATGAAACCAGAAATGTTTCGCTTTGCTCAACATGACAATCACAAGAAAGTCGTCACCGCGCACCTGTCAGCCCGAGTGTAACGAGGCGTTTCCCAGCACGGCGAGTCGCAGCCGAACGTAATTTGGGCTTCCAGCCTGACACGTCACGCAGGCTTCGCAAGCCTGCGGTGTCACATTCCAGGCAGGATGCCCGTTCTACGGGACAGGCAGGATGCCTGTGTTACGTCACCAAGCACGCTGAAAAGCTTGCCTAAGCTGGGACAACTTCCATGCATAGTAGCGCAAATGACGTGAGATTTGCCATGCCTCGATAAATCGAGAGATTCCTCGCTTCGCTCGTAATGACAATTGGATGACATGAGAAAGAAAATCGTTGCCGCTAATTGGAAGATGAATATGACGCAGGCCGAATCGGCGCGGTTTGTCGAATCGATGCTGCTGGATCTGGGCGATATCACGGATGTGGAAGTGGTGATCGTACCGCCATTCACTGCGATTGCGAAAGTGATGGAAGCACTCGGCAAAGCGCAGAATATAAAAGTGGGCGCGCAAAACATGTATTGGGAGAAGAACGGTGCATTTACCGGCGAAATCAGCGCTGCATTACTTCGCGATTTGTTTGTGCATTACGTCGTCCTCGGGCACAGCGAACGTCGCACACTTTTTGGCGAGACCGACGAAATTGTGAACCGCAAAGTACGCGCCGCGCATGAGGCGACGCTGCGTCCGATCGTTTGTGTAGGAGAAACACTCGACCAGCGGGATAGGGGCAATGTGGACAAAATATTATCGATCCAATTGCGTGGCAGCCTCGCGGGTCTAAGTCCAAAGGAATTGCAAGAAACAGTGATTGCGTATGAGCCGGTCTGGGCCATCGGCACCGGTCGCAATGCGACGCCCGCTCAAGCGCAGGAGGCCCACGCCTTCATCCGCCACACCTTGCACAAAATGGCTGATGAGATGACGGCCGAACGAGTGCGCATTCAGTACGGCGGCAGTGTGAAACCAGAGAACGCGCAAGAATTGATGAGCCAGCCGGATATCGACGGTGCCCTGGTCGGCGGCGCCAGTCTCGACCCGCGGAGCTTCGTTCAGATC
>QHOR01000328.1:2633-6983 GCA_003219395.1 Verrucomicrobiota bacterium
CGGATTGCATCGGCTCGCCCAATGGTGAGCTTTCAGAATGATCAGGAGAGCTCACGCCGCGATTCAAGAAAGAACTCGCTCCAAAATCAAGCCTGCAGACGGGTCGCAGAGGGGCGACGGTGGGGCAGCCACACTCCGCCGATTTTATTTTTAGGAGAAGGTCAGGCAGTTAAGTTCCGTCTGATTCGATGAAGCGGACGTTCTTTATTGTAGGCCCAACTGCAACCGGCAAATCCGAACTGGCGGCTGATGTGGCGTGCGAAATCGGCGCAGAAATCGTGAGCGCGGACGCGTTTCAAATTTACTGCGGACTCAATCTGCTGACAGCAAGGCCAGACGTTTCAACCCTTGCCAAGGCTCCACATCATCTGATCGGCATCGTGCCGCTTTACGAAGAGATGAATGCTGAAAAATATCGACGCGCGGCGTTGCGCGTGATTGGAGACATTCATCGGCGCGGTAAGCTCGCAATCGTCGTTGGGGGTAGCGGGCTGTATGTCAAAGCTCTTACGCATCGACTGCCGCCGTTGCCCGAATCCGATCCACAGCTGCGCGAAAAATTGCACGCGATGAGCTTGGATGAGTTGCGCTGCCGGCTTGTTGAACTCGACTCCGAAAGCGCGGGGAAGATTGACATGAACAATCGGCGGCGCGTAGTCCGCGCGTTAGAGATTTGTTTAATCACCGGAAAACCGGCGTCGAAAGTTGTCGCCGGGGTCGGTCATCCCGATCGGCGGGCATCATCCATCGTCGCAAAAGTTACCGCAGACGAGCCGATCCCGGCTACGGGTGTTTTCATTTACCGCGATCGAGAGGAGCTTTATGCCCGAATTAATCGGCGAGTGGAAGCAATGTTCGAAGGCGGTGTTATGGAAGAAGTGCGCGCCGCCGGAGAGGTGAGTGCCACTGCATCGCAGATGATCGGATTTCGTGAAATCCGCCAGTTGCTCAATGGAGAAACGTCGATCGCGCAATGTGTGGCCATGATTCAGCAGGCGACGCGCCGATACGCCAAAAGGCAGTTGACCTGGTTTCGGCGGCAAACTAACTTTTCACCGCTGAACTTGTCGCTTCTTACTCACGACGAAGCAGAAATATTGCTCCGGATGCTTTCTAAGCGACGAAGATTTTCAGGGGTTCGCATTAAGGGATGATCGACACGCGTCCGAAACGAACACAGGAGCGCGCGCTCCTGATCGGCCTGGAAAAAGAGGGCGTCTCGAAATGGGATTTGCAGGATTCCCTCGAAGAACTGCGCGAGCTGGCGAGTTCCGCGGGCGCCAAAGTCGTCGATACAGTCACGCAAAAATTGCCCAGACCGACTGCGCCGTATTACATCGGTCGTGGCAAAGCAGAATCGATCAAGGATTCATGTCACAATCAACAGGCGACCTCAGTCATTTTTAACGACGAACTTTCACCAGCACAGGGTCGTAACCTGGAAAATTTATTCGCGCGCAAAGTACTCGATCGAACGCAGTTGATTCTTGATATTTTCGCGCAGCGTGCGCGCAGCCGGGAAGGACGATTACAGATTGAGCTGGCTCAGTTGCAATACCTTTTGCCGCGTCTGACCCGGATGTGGCATCACTTGTCTCGACAGACAGGCGGGATCGGCACGCGTGGACCTGGCGAAACACAATTGGAAGTTGATCGGCGGCGCGTCCAGGAGCGAATAGCACGGCTCGAGCGAGAGCTCGAAGCGGTGCGCAAAACACGCGCAATACAGCGCGAAGGTCGCAAACGACATCAATGGCCGGTCGCCGCAGTCGTTGGCTATACAAACGCAGGCAAATCCACGCTGTTGAATCTCCTCACCGGCGCGGATGTCGTTGCCGAAAACAAACTTTTTGCCACGCTCGATCCCACCACACGCAGTTTCGTTTTGCCCAACAAACAGCGTGTCCTTCTCACCGACACCGTCGGATTCTTACGAAAACTTCCCCACACGTTGATCGAATCGTTCAAGGCGACGCTCGAAGAAGTGAGCGAAGCCGATCTGCTCATTCATATTGTCGATCTGAGTCATCCCCGGGTGGACGAGCAGATGGAAGCAGTCGATGGCGTGATTAAAGAGTTGGACGCCTATGGCAAGCAAACTCTGATCGTGTTTAACAAAATCGATAACCTGCCCAATCGCGAGCTGACCGATTCGTACTCGAAACGCTTTCCCGGCAGCGTTGCGATATCTGCGCGAACAGGAGAAGGCGTGAACAAACTCGTGCAGGCGTTGGAAGACGCGCTCAGCTCGTGGCGTTTGCGCTCGCGGTTTCGTATCCCCTCGAATGAATCCGCGTTAATCGCCGAGATCCATCGCGTCGGTCACGTGCTGGAGCTGCGTTATGAGGGTAATGATGCTGTGATCGTCGCCCACGTTCCACCGCATTTGGAACAGAAGCTGGCTGGCTACGCGGTGTCCGACTGACCAACTAGATCACGGATTCGAGCTTCAACGCTCGCAGCGACCTGCGATCAACCTGTGCGGTCGTTGGATATCGCCGACAAGTACCTTGATCGACACCGGTCGCGGAAAACCTCGCTCTGGTGGCAAAGCTTCAAAAGTTCCAACAAGACCGCACGGGACAACCGGCACGTCGGTTCCCGCCACCAGCATTCCCAGTCCGTGCTTGAAACGCATCATCGAACCGTTTCGGCTGCGCCCGCCTTCCGGGAAGATGATGAAGATCGCTTTCTCTTCTTGTAATTTCCGGCGCAAATCCGCAAGAGCGTGCGGGCCGCAATTCTTGCGCCACATCGGCAATGCGTTGAGCATGATTGCCGAAAAAGTGCTGGTCATTTTCGTCTGGAAGAAGACGTCGCCGGCGGCGATGGGAAAAGCGCGGTCGCGATGGTGCGGAGGGAGTGATGCACCAAGAGCCAGTGCGTCGAGATGACTGCAATGATTCGCTGCCAGCACAAATGGCCCGTGTGCCGGCAGCTTGTCGCGGCCGACGATCGACAATCGATGTGCGACGGCGAAATAAGTTCGCAGCAGCGAAAAACAAACCTGATGCGCGAGGCTTTCCAGAAGCCCGCTTTCGCGTCTCACGCTTCGAAACCGTTCGTTTGGAGTCAGGCCGGTATCGTGGGCAGGCTGGAGGTTCCAAGGTTGCATCAGAGTCTTTCAGCCGATGAAAATTTGCTGCTGTTGCCCAACAGCAAAACCGACAAAGTAATTGACGTAGTGAAACACGGCAGGCGCAACAAGGATCAGGCTGTCGAATCGATCGAGAATGCCTCCGTGTCCTGGGATGAGTTTCGAGGTGTCCTTGAGGCCCAGGTCACGTTTGATTGATGACAGCATCAAATCGCCAAATTGCCCCACGATGCTGAGAATGATGCCGAGCCCGAGCAGGCGTACAGGCGTGTCGAGAGCCGTGCTGGACCAGACAAAATGCGCGCCAACGGCAAAGAGTGGGGTGGTCAGCACAATTGCACCAAGCGCGCCGCCCACCGTTTTGTTCGGACTGGTGTTCGGGACAAATTTGCGATGACCAAATAAATGCCCACAGATGTAGGCAAAAATGTCATTGAGTTCCACGGCGAAGATGATGAGCAGAAGGATCGGGCGATAATTCCAATCGTTCGCCATGTTGCCAAGGTTGCCGAGCGCGCTTCCGAAGAGAGCGAAGCCGAGTACACCCAGGCCGACGCGCTGGATGTAGCCCTTAGGTTGGTCCGGCATTAGCCCGCCAATGGCGATCAGTGCAACTGTTAGCGGAAACAACGCAACAAAGAGTCGATACCAATTATCCAGGATCGAGAAGGTGAGTAAGAGAATGCCGACGACCACGATCAGACTGATGGTTCGTTCACGAAATAAACCGGTAATTCGGGCATATTCGCGATAACAAAGAAAACTTAGCGTCGCGACGGCGAGAATTGTCCAAAACGCGCCTGCCAGAATCGGGAGCAGGATGCACAGCGCCAGCCAAATCCAAGATCGATAACGATCCCAGAGCTCTTTTTCCTTCTCGCTGGAGCTGTTACCTGTCCGGGTCACGATAACAATCAGCAATGGTGCCAATAATAACAAACTGAGAGCAGTCAGCGTGAGAACGACGGTGACCCGGTCGTCAAAGGCGTGACGAAATCCAAAGAGTCGTTCGCGGGTGACCTGACTCATTTCAGCGCGTGTGTGATCCGCGCTAAGCGGCGAATAACCGTGATAACACAGCCTGCGACGATCACGGCAAGGCCCAAAGTCATCACACCGATCCGCAAATCATCAAAGGCAATCATCTGCCACGATCGTGGAGTGATTGCTGCGTAAACAGAGACGAGCGTGACGACGAGCATGCGATGTTGTTTCGCCATGGGTCCACAGAACTCGTTAGGCGCTCCGGCGAT
>QHOR01000328.1:7010-7437 GCA_003219395.1 Verrucomicrobiota bacterium
GGCCAGAATGGTTGCGGCGTAGCCGAGAGTAACATTCCCGCCCCAGGCGAAGCCGGCTCCAATGAAAACGGCCGCATCGGAAACGCGATCGGGAACCTCGTTGTAGAGTTCACCGGTTTTCGAAGTGCGACCGGTAGCGATGGCAACCATCCCATCAAGCATGTTGGCAGTCAGCCGCAATTGCGCGCCGAGCGCGGCTACCAGCCACAGGAGTCGAAAACTGGCAATTGAAGTCATAACCAGCGCAATGCCCGCGACAATGCACGCGCACATGCCAGCAATCGAAATTGCGTTTGGCGAGACATTTCGTGAAGCGAGCCAGGCGGTCGCGTCCTGCGCCCATTTTCGGTCCCGCGTTGCGATGGGCCGGCGGTCACCTGCCGGGGTTGGCGCTTCCTGCATAATCGTTGCTGGCAACCGATAGCAG
>QHOR01000331.1:0-2464 GCA_003219395.1 Verrucomicrobiota bacterium
AACACTAATTTTGAGCAAACGAAAAAAATTATTGAGGGGGCATCCGCCGCACCGCCAGAGCTGTCATGTCGTCAGACAAGGAGTGGTCGGGATTATTTGGCGTTACTCGCTCTAAAATTCTCTTTAGCAATACCTCGGGAGTCGGAGCGGAGTGATCCAGCATTTTCTCTAACTGCTGTGGGGTTACCCGCTGCTGTCCGTTTTCTGAAGAGCCAAACAAGCCGTCGGTATAGAGAAGAAAAGCGTCACACGGTTCAAACTCGAGCGCAGTCTCGACGAATTCGGGGCGTTGGGCGAGGCCCAACGGAGGCGCGACCGACGCAATCGATTCGGTTGCGCCGTTCTGGCGAACAATGAGAAGGGGCGGATGACCGGCACCTACGATATGCGCTTTGCCGGTTTTGTGATCGATCGCGACACACATTGCTGTCATGAAAGAGCGCCCGCCAAAGATGCTGCAAAAATCATCATTGACTGCTTCCATGACACTGGCTGGCGCATTCTTTTCCGCACTCCCGTGGTGGAACAGAAGCTTTGCCAGCGTTGTAAGCAGTGCAGCAGCAGCCCCATGACCTGAGCCGTCAGCAATCCAGAACAGGATCCGCTCATCTTTCATTCGCAGCCAACCATAAATGTCGCCTCCTACTTGGATCACGGGACGGTAACAGGCGGCAACATCCCATCCGGGAAGCACCAGGGGCTTTTGAGGAATCAATGATTGCTGCGTCAAGCGCGCTGCGGCGAGATCACGCTCAAGATCGCGGCGCCATTGTTCGAGTTCATCATTTTGCCTCTCCAATTGGCGCCTCATGGAACGGAGACGAAGCTGGGTTTCGATTCGCGCACGCAACACTGCGGCATTGACTGGTTTTGTGACAAAATCATCTGCGCCAGCTTGCAAGCAATTGATTTCGCTTTCCTCGCTTCCGTGAGCGGTGAGCATGATCGTTGGCACCTGGGCAACTGCCAATTGTTTATCCGAGCGAAGCTGTTGCAATACCTCCGCACCGTTCGCACCGGGCATATCGAAGTCGAGCAGCAGAAGCGAAGGCGGCTTGGCGTGTATGATCTCCAACGCTTCGGCACCATCCCCGCACATCTGGCAGTTGTATCCCGCGGACGTCAGCACTTGCGCCAGGATTTTGCGGCTCAAAGCATCGTCATCCACTATCAAAATTTCTGCATGCGAATTATTTACCGTTGACATCTCTATCTTGGATTCGGATGAAAGCCGCACTGCCATTGTATCCACAAAAGGTTTTGCGACAGCGTCGTTGAGGGGGAACAAAAGCGATTTAATGATTGGCAACGACTCAGACTGTGCATACGATTGTCGGAGTATTTTCCATTTATGAAATTTTCATTGTCGCTTGCTCTGTTTACGGCGTTCCTTGTCGCTTCATGCAGTGAGGAGCCGCAGCCACCTCCCCCCCGACATCGGGCCGCGAGCTATGCGCCCCAGCCGGATCAGTACCCCCCGCCGCAACAGCCGTTCAATCCAAATGGTCCGGTTCAACCTACAGGCACCCCACCCGTGGAGACCGCAGCAGCTTCACCTCCTCCCACAGCTGCGCCGACCAAGATCGCAAAGGGAGATTATCCGTACGGAATTCCCGTTCCTGGCAAGCCTCACTTGGTAGAAAGTCCTTATTCACCTGGTAAATATATCGATGTGGAAGGTTTCCCTCCGGGAACGGAAGTTAAAGATCCGTACACGGACAAAATCTTTCTGGTTCCCTAATCGGTTTGCCTTGAACGGGCTCGAGGCTGATGCTGGACGCTGGTCTGGGCCGCTGAATTAAGCACAGCACCTGTCTTCTTATCGGTATCCATCAGTAATCGGTTTCTTCTTATCCTATGGAATTGCGGGTAAAACGGGCACCTCGGATTGATATCGAGATTAGCGTGCCGGGAGATAAAAGTATCTCGCATCGGGCGGTAATCATCGCTGCCTTGTCGAACGGCGTGTGCACTGTGCACGGTTTTCTTCCCAGCGAAGACTGTATGCACACGGTGAATGCCATGCGTGCGCTCGGGATTAAAATCGAACAGCCTGAGCCGGCCACGCTGATTGTACACGGGAAGAAGCGCGTGCTTACACCGCCTAAAAGTGAAATTAATTGCGGCAATTCCGGCACCACCATGCGCCTTCTCGCCGGGCTACTTGCTGGACAGACATTTGAAAGCCGTCTCGTCGCGGACGCTGGGCTGTCAAAACGTCCGATGGAACGCGTCATTGCGCCGCTTCGCCAGATGGGCGCAAACATTGTGGCGGAAGGTCCGGAAGAGACTCCGCCGCTGCGAATCCAAGGCGGTTCGTTGCGTGGCATTCGTTATCGTCCGCCCGTCGCAAGTGCGCAGGTGAAAGGCGCACTGCTGCTGGCCGGTCTCTTCGCCAAGGGCAAGACCACCGTGATCGAGCCAATGCCCACTCGGAATCATCTGGAAATGATGTTTGATTATT
>QHOR01000331.1:2511-2957 GCA_003219395.1 Verrucomicrobiota bacterium
CGGCCTTTTGGCTCGTCGCCGCTGCGGCGCAAAGACGAGGTCACCTGCTCATTCGTGATGTTGGGCTAAACCACACACGAACGGCGCTTCTCGGCGTTTTGCTTCGAATGGGTGCACAAGTGCGCGAGGCAATTGAAGACATCGATCAAGTCGAACCGCGGGGAGTTGTCGAAGTCACCGGGTTTCCGCTCAAGGGCACTGTCATTCAGGGTAAAGAAGTGCCGCAGCTTATCGACGAACTGCCAATCCTTGCCGTTGCGGGCGCTCTCGCGGACGGCAAGACGATTATTCGGCAAGCCGAAGAGTTGCGAGTAAAAGAAAGCGATCGCATCGCTGCAATCGCGCACAATTTACGTGCCATGGGCGCGCAGGTAGCTGAATTGAACGATGGGCTGGAGATTCTTGGTCCGGCGCCGCTTCACGGAGCTCGCCTGCCTAGTTTTGGG
>QHOR01000331.1:3025-3567 GCA_003219395.1 Verrucomicrobiota bacterium
TCGCTGATGGCGAAACTGTTGTTCAGGAAGCTGAATGCATTCGCGAATCGTATCCTGGATTTGAAACTGTGCTTGAAGAGTTCACAAATCCGAAACGCATGCAGATCAGCACGCCTGTAATCGGTTCACTTACTCCAGGTCCGGCCGAAGAAGCATGATCCCTGAAGTCTCTGCGGGTGGCATCCAAATCACTGGACCCTTGCCTGACCTGTTTGCCGCGCGCTAGTTTCGGGGATGCGGAACAAGTTTCATCGGGTAATTGCCATTGATGGTCCGGCGGCGTCGGGAAAGAGCAGTGTCGCACGAGGCCTCGCCCAGCGGATGGGATTTGTGTACGTTAATTCTGGCGCCCTTTATCGAGCGATCACCTGGCACCTCTTGCGAAATAAAATTCAGCCCGACAAAAGCGAGCGTATCGCGGGTGTCATTGAGGCAGCCGATATCACATGCTGCCTGCAAGATAATGAGTCGCGCATTCTGATTGATAACGTGGATCCCTCAGAGCACTTGCGTGATGATTGTGTGAACGAAAGCGTTGCCGG
>QHOR01000331.1:3618-4615 GCA_003219395.1 Verrucomicrobiota bacterium
GGTCGTAGAAGGCCGGGATATTGGTTCCGTCGTCTTTCCGGAGACGCCCTACAAATTTTACCTTAATGCTTCGCCCGAGGTGCGTCTCCAGCGTCGTGTCGCCCAAGGGGGGCACGACGAAATCGCGGTCCGTGATCGCGTTGATTCTTCGCGCCCTGTCTCACCACTCGTCATCGCGAAAGACGCCCGCGTTATCGACACATCACATCTCACGATTCATGAGGTCATCAACGAGATTATTGGCCTACTCGAACAAACAGGCCTGCGGGCTTAACGATCCAACTGTTTAGCAATTCGGAGATTGAATAAAGCCAACCGCTAAACCGGTAAGTCGTTTACTTGTTAAATGAATTTCTATTATTGGGTTGGCTACCATCTGAGTCGGCTCGTGGGGCGATTGTTTTTTCATCTTCAGGTAATTCATAAGGAGCGGATGCTTCAGAGCGGCCCTGTCATCCTCGCAATGAACCATCAGAGCTATCTCGATCCGCCGCTCGCCGGTACCACGTGTGATCGGGCGGTTTACTTTTTGGCCCGGCGAACTTTGCTAGATGTACCACTACTTGGCTGGCTTTTGCCAAAGCTCAATGTCATCCCGGTCAATCAGGAGGGCATCGACCGCGGTGCCCTAAAGTCTCTAATTCGCGTTGTAAAGGCCGGAAATGCCGCGCTGGTCTTTCCCGAAGGCTCGCGCACGATCGACGGTCGCTTACAGTCAGCCGAGCCGGGCGTGGGCCTAGTAATTGCAAAAACACTGGCGCCAGTCGTGCCGATGCGAATCTTTGGTGCTCATGAAGCCCTGCCACGCGGCGGCGGCGGTTTGCACTTTGTACCAATTACTATCGTGATCGGAGAACCGATTGTCTTTACGGCTGACGATCTAAGGCCGCCAGTGAAGGATCTCTACAAGCGATTAAGCCAGCAAGTCATGGATGCAATCGCGGCTTTGCAATTACACTGATGCGCCTTATTCGCTTTTCGTCGAATGAGCAAAACG
>QHOR01000168.1:0-2709 GCA_003219395.1 Verrucomicrobiota bacterium
TTACAACAAAGTGCGACTAGTACTCTCGACGCACAGCAAAGGCGGCTTGACCGAGCTTGATTTTGGTCTGGCGGAACGGATCGATACCCTGGCGGAGTAAAGAAGAGTGGCCAGCGAATGGTGAAAGCACCATTGCAGAAGTTCCTCGTCCGTCGCACCGCGACTCACGCTCTGGAGTAATTGGTTGTAAGTTATCGAGAGAAAGCTCGCAGACTTTTCCAAGTCCTTTTCAAAGTCTCGGGTGATAATCGGAAGGCAATTCGCTTTTGGTGTGTAAGCGGATTTTCCAGCATTCGGCCGAAATAAAAAGGCCTCCTCCTTTTTCAAACGGATTACGGACAGCAATAGTCGCCATGAGAAAAGTTTGGGCTTCTTTCCGCATGGTTCAATGGCACTAAAATATTTAGCGATTTAGCGATTCAGTGATTTAGTGACTTCAGTTCGTTAATCTCTCACTCGTTAAATCGTTAACCGTTAAATTGCTTCAATGGACCGGATCGTAGGGATTGAAACCGAATACGGCTGTCTTTTGAGCGAAGAAGAGCCGCACGTAAATTCGGAGCTCTGGCCGGCTAAGGTAAAAAACCATCTTTTCCGAAACGCCGAGGCAGGCACTATCGATCTGCATTACCGCGATTATGAAGAGCCACCAGGTAACGGAGGTTTTCTCCGTAACGGCGGTCGTCTATATCTCGATATGGGACACATCGAGTACGCATCGCCAGAATGTCTGCATCTGCACGATGTGGCAGCTTATGAATTGGCCGGAGACGACTTGCTGCAATCGTCACTGGTTGCTCTCGGCGCGCAAGAGCGCGTTTCATTCATCAAAAATAATGTCGATCACCACACCGGCGCCACGTTCGGCTGTCATGAGAATTATTTGATGAAGCGGGAGGCGCAATTCACGCCACCAATTCTGGGCACACTGCTTACTTTTCTGGCCACGCGGCAAATCTTCACGGGCGCCGGCCGCGTCGGTCAATCCAATCCACTGGCGTTTGACTTCGAGCCGCCACCACTGGAACCCCGGGTCAATTTTCAACTTAGCCAACGTGCGGATCATATTGTGAACGACATCTATCAGTGGGTCCAATTCAATCGTGCCATCATTAACGCGCGTGACGAGCCGCTGGCCGATTACCGAAAATACCGACGCCTTCACTTGCTCATCGGTGACTCGAACATGAGTCCCTATGCCACGGCGTTGAAAATCGGGACGACTGCCTGCGTCTTGTCGCTGCTCGAGGATGGCCGGTTACCGCGAAACCTGGTCCTGGCAGACGCGGTGCAAAGCACCCGCGACATCTCTCGCGACCCAACTCAGCAATGGATTGTTCATCTTGAGAATGGCAAGACCATCGGAGCACTCGACGTGCAGTGGGAATTTCATCATTTGGCGCAAAAGTACCTGCGCAACAGCAGCCCGGAAACTAACTGGCTGTTGGAAAACTGGGGATTTGTTCTCGAAGCAATTTCAAATAACCATGAAGCGCTCATTGGCGGAGTCGACTGGATTACCAAGAAATGGCTGCTGGAGGCATTCATCGAATGCGAAGGCTTGAGTTGGGATGATCCGTGGCTGCAGAGCGTCGACCTTGAATACCACAACATCGATCCACTTCGCGGGTTGTTTTTTGGTGTAACGCCCGGCAAGCGAATCGCCGAATGGAACAACAATGTGCGGCGTTCCAGTGCAATGCATGTTCCGCCAGCTAACACGCGCGCTTCAGGTCGCGCTCGAGCGGTGGCTTTCTTCCAGAATTGCGATTCTCCGTACGTGATCAACTGGGATTCAATCGCGTGCGATAACCGCGATTTTCTACTGATGGGTGATCCATTTCAGACTTACACCGAGGAAGTGGAACAGTTTCTGGCCAAACCGCGCTCGGGTGACCTCAGCATCGATCCGGTCGAGAGTTAAGAGCTCGGAGGCTAATTCACCACCGTTTGGAGGAGAGCTGGAGCGAGTTAAATAACAGGCTATAACAAGAATTCATGCCGACTCTTTGTGGCACGACCAAGCGGCTAAAGGGACGGCCCAAGACGGCGCTGGCCACAAGATTTGCGTTAAGGTGCTCGTGTGTCGCCTTTCAATTAAGTCGATGCAGCGCGGAAATACCGTAGTTCTCCTTGAGATCTTGCGCCTCAGCGGCGACTTGCGCTGCATCGAGTTCGATCTGCTTCGGATCTTCTTCAGTTTCGACCTTGATGAAGCCCTCGATCGGGTGTTTTACGGCTTCGGCGAGGTCATCCAACGATTTGATTTCTTTCCCGTTCACCCTCGTCACAGTCAAATATGCTAATTCATCATAGCCAATGGTACTGTTAGCAGGAAGGACCTGGCTGAGAATAACAACGCGCCGATTTCGGTCAGGAAAGAACTCAGACTGGAAGTGGTCGAGGTAAACCAAACGTTGTGGAGCTTCTCTTTGCCAGTTTGGACCCCATTCATTAAGATATTGACGAGAAAGCTCCTGAAAAATCAGCCCTCCAAGAACATAGTATCGCGGCGGCTGATCAAGATTGTATGGGGGGCTGACATAGTCCTTCGCCTCCCGGTGTTCGAGCGCGACATTTAACTGCATTGGCTTGCCGTTACGTTCAATCCGAAAAGCAACCACGTCGCCAGCGTACGCGTGAGCCGTAAGCAAATTCGTGAACTCGATTTTGCCGTACAGCGGGTCCACATAGTTGCCGTTCTGATCG
>QHOR01000168.1:2811-11180 GCA_003219395.1 Verrucomicrobiota bacterium
TTGCCTGTTTCTCCGGCGAACTCACGTAGGGCGGGGTCGCGTGTGGGAAAAAATGAGAAGCCAGCGGAGGGAAAACCTCGATAATTCTGGCGTTCAGCATCCTTTAAGAAATGCGTGATCACAGGCGCAGGGATTGCATCGAGTAGCTGTGAGCGTGAATCGTAACGGAGTAGCAAGCCAGCAAGTTTGTTTTTCTTAACAAGCGGCACGGTGTAGCTGTTTTCACGGTATTGCATCGGAATACTGATGCGATAGGTGAGAAACTGCCCGATATCGATCGGATACGGCATCATTTGCACGGTGGTCACCAACCCTTCCGTTGAAAGCAACGCGCCAGAGGGCTCCAATTGCCACGCGGCCAGGCGATCGCCCACTACCGTGTCGGGCGAGATCTCGAGTGGAGTGATGCCGTCGAGAAACGTTTTTTCCGTCGGTTCGAGCCGTTGGCAGCGGTCTTTTCGCCCGATTCTGCGCGTTCAAGCTCAACGTAATTCTGATTCGTCACCAAATCCGCGGTCACGAGGACGCGTCCTTTCGAGAGAACTGCGCCGAGCGCGCGCTTGGAGACGGGCGCTTTCTTTTGCCATGGTCGAAAATAATCATAGGACTGCCCGGTCACATTAACCCGCACAAGCGCCAGCTGTTTTTGCTTGCTTAACGCCGCGGGCACAGCGGATTCTTTTTTAGCCAGCGCCCCACTGACTGCGAAAAGCACGAAGCCAAAGGTAATAAGAGCGTGCCTGGTCGTCGTCATGATTTGTTTGCTTGGTCCGCTGCTTTTCTCGCCGGCTGTTCGTCGAGGTTTTGCTCCTTTAGCACGTTATAACGGCTCATGATTCGTTCGCGTGCAGATTCCACCTGTTTTCGATTAAGGACCAGCGGAGGTCCGTCACCAACCATTCGAATCACCAACCGATCCGGTGATTCGGCAAAAGCTTTTGCCAATTCATCCAGAGTCCGAATTTTCTTGCCGTTGATCTCATCCACAATGGCGCCGCGGTACGGTGCCAGATAGGTGTTGATCGGATCTGGCAAGATGTTGGACAACACAATGACGTCAGGATGTTGAAGGTAGAGCTGGTCGATCACGAAGTATTCGAAAAAATGACGCACGCGCAGATCGGCGATGCGGTACGCTTCCAACATGTCCAGGTTTAGCGGTTGAAAAAGCAGCCCACCGTAAAGCACGTAACGCGGCCGCACGTCGTAGCTATGGCCCTGTACCGAGTATGGCCAAGGCTTATACAATTTGATTGAAACCGTCGTGGGCTGCTTGTTGCGCAAGAGCTCCAACTTGACTGAATCCCCCTTGAACTTTCGCTCAACCACTTCTTCGAACTGGGCACGCTCGCCTTCCAGTTCGACATTCGCATCGCTGGCGATCGGATGGTCGTCGATGGCGAGAAGAACGTCACCCGGATAGAGAATGCCACCTGATGGACCGGCAGCCACTACCGAACTCACCAGCACGCCGCGGTCATCATCCTTTAAGCCTAGAAACTTTCGTTGAGCCGGATTTTGCAATTTCGCATAGGTGATAGCGAGATCGGGGTATTCGTCATAATGCCCATTGCCGATGTCTTGCAGAAAGCGTTTTATCACTGGTGTGGGAATCATGTAGGCGACTCCCTGGGCGACATCGCCACTATAACCCTGAAAGGCAACACCGACGACTTTGCCATCTTGCATGACCGGTCCACCGCTGTTTCCCGGGTTGATCTGCGCGCTGATCTGGATAGCCAGATGCTGATCTACCGATGAATGCGTGTAGAGCTGAAAATCGACGCGCGACACGATCCCGGTGGTGACCGACATCCGTTCGCCACCTATTGGATAGCCGTAGGCCGATACCGTCGATTCCAGTGCAGGAATTCCGCCCAACTGCAATGGCAACATATTCTTGAAAAAATCCGGAGCCGATACGGTGATCACCGCCAGGTCGCAATCATGCGCGATGAATTGTACCTTGCCGGGATACTTATTAGGATCGCCGTCGCGTTCGACCGTGAGATAGCGGCTATTGGCAACGACATGGGCGTTGGTCATGATTCGATTACCGCTTATGACGAAACCGGCGCCAACGCCCCGCTCGAGCCCTCCTGCGTTCCAAGGCGCTTTGTAATCGGGCTCCACTGAAGTCGCAGTGATCCGCACCAAACTTTTTTGAACCGGACCGTTTGGCTTAGGCGGTGCAATTGGAATGGGAACTGGAACTGCTGCCTGCACCGGGGAGGTAGATCTCCACGGCCCTGGCCGCTCTGGGGCCTGCGGTTCCATCGGCGGAGGTGCCGGTGTGCTTTCCTGCGCGGAGAGAACGGGTCCAAGCAGCAAACTGGCGTAAATCAAAACAAGGATACGCTTCATGAGCGGAAAGGGCGCAAGCTTAAACAGTGGACTTGAAAATTAAGGTTCGGATTTGCATTAGGAAACGGCCTTTTCGGACAGAACAGACACGATACACGCTTTCTCCGTTCAAATCTCCGACGGACGAAGAGGCCTTTGTGCCTCTGTTCAAATTCCAGCGCGGTCGAGAATCGATCTCAATACTGTTTTAGCCTCAAAGACTTCCCGTGCCAAGGCGTAAGCGGCGCGCGAATGCTTCGTGTAATCTGCATTGATACGTTTCACCGCGTTGGCGATTTCATCGAGCGTGCAAAAAGATAACAGACCTCTTTCGACACCGTAGAACTTGGTGAAGCCGGTTTCCTGAGTGATGACCGGACGCCCTGCTGCCAGATAACATGCGCTCCTGTCGCTGAACCATCCGGTATTCAGCCGCACGTACTGATCCTTCGCGACAGTGAACTCTCCTTTGGAGCGCTGAACGTAATCACGATAGAGCCAATAATCGACGCTCAT
Source organism: Verrucomicrobiota bacterium (assembly GCA_003219395.1). Taxonomy (GTDB): domain Bacteria; phylum Verrucomicrobiota; class Verrucomicrobiia; order Chthoniobacterales; family UBA10450; genus Udaeobacter. Next base: position 5,671 of record QHOR01000168.1, read on the forward strand.
TTGCAGCGGTGAAGTGAGTTGCCACCCGTTTCGCTCGAATCTTGCGCGGGTGGCAGCGTGCTCAATGTTTGTCGCCAGCTCAAATATCTCGCCCGCTTTTTTCGGCGCTGCAATGAAGCGAAGAAACTCTCGCGATTTGCTCCAGAGATATTTTTTGCCGCGCCACGTAATATCTTTTAGCCCGCTGGTAGACCAATTGGCCACTGATGTGAATACGGCCGCGCCAGGAAGGGAACGCTTTGTTCGCCAGAGATCAGTTACCACTGGTTGGCGCGTTGGCAGCCATTTCAATCCGTGGGTGGGAACCGGAAAATTTTTGCTGCCGATGTTTTCGCCAAACGTGAAAAGGGCACGATGTCGGCCTAGATATTGAGTTGTCGATTTCACGCCCTTATCGATCTTGATCTGCTCAACGCCAGGATCGCTTTCAATGTACAGAATCCGATCCGAAACGAGCAGATCGTCGTTAAATTCTTGTGCACCGCAGATGTTGAGGATGGCGTCCGCTTCGCGATAAAGCTGCTGAATCCGTTTCAATCGCAGGCCGGCTGTGGGATTGCCCGGCAAATAACGCGCGCAAAAGGCCCAGTGATTTCGAAATTGGAATTCTCGCGACAACCGGTTCAGGAGTCGCGCTGTATAATCAAATTCGGTGGTGACTTCAAACGTTTCGGGGTTGTAGGGGATGCGGGCTGAATCTTCGATGTAATATACATCGTGACCGAGCCGTTGCAGTCCGACGATGTAATGGATGTGCTGCCAGATTACACCCGCGATGGGCATTGATCCCATGAAGCCCATCACGACGATGCGTTTTCGTTTCATATGGCAACGGGTGACCGGTGATCAGTGAACAGTGAACCGAGCGAGTATTCGAGATGCATTGGACTGATCACGGATCACCGGTCACTGATCACAATTGCCGAACCACCACGGCTGGATTCCCCGCCACCACCGTGTTCGGTGGAATCGACTTAGTTACAACCGATCCCGCGGCGACAACTGAGTTTTCGCCGACAATCACACCTTTCAGAATCACTGCGTTCATGCCAATCCAGACGTTGTTTGCGATTTTCACGGGCGCGGTTTTTAATTTAGGCCGTGCAGGCCGAGCGTTGAAATACGGCGCGAGAGCTTGCGCGTCGATGAGACGCTGCGCTGGTTCGAGGGGATGGAAATCGGAATCCGCGATCCCGACGTTCCACGAAATCAAACAATACGAGCCGATCTCGATCCTCTCGTCGGCCATGATCAGCGCGCCATTGAGCAGCGTGAAATCGCCTATCGTGCATTGGCCGTTCTCGCCGACGGAAAACGAGCAGCCGGCGTAGCACGAAACATGTTTGCCAATAACAACAGCGCCTGATTTTTCGCTCCGGAGTCTCCGGAAGATTTGTGCGCTCTCGCAATAGAATCCCTCGCCAAACGCGACGTTTAGCGGAATTGGATCCGGCCACCAGTCGTGTTCGACACGTCGATCGTCTCTAACGTTGCTCAATGGGTCACCTCAGCCGGAAATTTCCCCGATGAATACAGTCTTGCGTAAAGTCCGCCGCGCGCGATCAACTCAGGGCCACGCCCTTTCTCAACTATCCGGCCGTGTTCAAGCACAATGATTTGATCGAGACCGTGGATCGTCCCTAATCGATGGGTCGCAATTAAAGTTGTCCGTCCCCGCATCAATTCCTGGATGGTTTCCATGATGGCCGCTTCAGTAACCGGGTCCAGCGCCGAAGTCGGTTCGTCCAGGAGCAAGATCGGCGCGTTCTTCAAAAAGGCTCGGGCAATGCCGATTCGCTGGCGTTGACCGACGCTCAAGTGCCCACCTCGTTCGCCCACTGTGCTGCCGTAGCCATCAGGCATCTGCCGGATAAATTCGTCCGCCTGCGCACGACGGGCCGCCTCCACAATTTCGTGTTCGGTCGCATCCGGCCGGCCGTATGCGATGTTCTCGCGTACGGTTGTTGAGAAAAGCAATGTGTCCTGTAACACAATCGCAATCTGCGCACGCAAACTTTTTTTCGTGACCTCCCGTACGTCACGATCATCTATCATGACGCAACCTGCGGAGACATCATAAAACCGCGGCACCAAACTCATTAACGTGCTCTTGCCCGCGCCAGTGCCGCCTACCAGACCCACGATTTGGTTTGGCTCGATAAGCAGATCGACATCGCGCAAGACCTGTCGATCGCCTGCGTAGCCGAAATTGACGGATTGAAATGCGATGGCGCCTTTGGCAGACGAAATAGCAATCGCATTCGGTGAATCGCGCACGTCATCCTCCCGGTCAAGCACTTCAAAACACCGTTTTGCGCCAGCAGTTGCGCCTTCCATGGCCCAAGTAGTGTAAGTGAGCGACTCGAGGGGCTGATAAAGCATCAGCAAATACGCACTGAAAACCAGCAGCGATCCCAGCGTGAGCGTGCCGCTTAAGACGTGCAGCGAACCGATGTAATACATAGCGGCTGTGCCGATCACCATCAATGTGCTGATTACCAGCGCGCTGTTTACGTTCGTCAAAGTGAGTCGCAGATTTGCTTGCAAGCTTTGGTGGGCTTGTTGTTGAAATTGACGCACTTCGAATTCCTCGCGCCCAAATGCGTGGACCATGCGAATCGAGCTGAGACCTTCCTGGGCTTGCGCCAGCACGGCGCTTTCCTGTTCCTGAATCGAAGTCGATTCTTGGCGGATCCGGTGCGCGAACAAATAAATCGCCCCGACAACCAGGGGAACGATCGCGAGGGAAACCATGGTGAGCTGCCAATCCAATCGCAACATGATGAGGAAGGTTCCGATCAACGTGATTACCGACGAAAAAATATTCGTGAAGCCTTTGTTGTAGATCGTCTGGATCGATTGCGAGTCGTAGGCGACGCGGAAGCTTGAATCGCTCGAGCGGCGCGCATCGTGGAATTTGAGGGATAGAGATTGCAAATAGGAATAGAGATCGGTGCGCAATTTGAGTAATGCCTGCAGGCCGATTTTTACAAACAGATAGTTTGTGATCCAATTCATCATTCCCCAGAAGAGTTGGATCACGATTAAGGAAAGACAGAGCAGTGGAATCCAGGTGCGCCAATCACTCCGCACTACAGGGGCCGGACGCAGAAAATCGTCGACAATTAGCTTGAATGGCCACGGCTTGAGGAGATTCAGGCCAATGCCGACAAGTGAAAGAAACAACCCCAGGATTGTTTGACCTAGAAACGGTCTGTAGTAACGAAGAACGCGCCGGTAGATCGACATCTCAATTTAGGTTTGCGGATTTTCGTTTTTAGACCGAACTAAGGCGAACTTTATTGCGGCTCGACGTCGAGAGATGGTCGACGGAGCCTTGCCTGAGCGTAGTCGAAGGGCTTGGAATAACAATATGCATCATCTTCTTGAAACCTGGTTCCATTGGGTGCTCACTGGCGGCTACGTCGGCATAATAGTGTTGATGGCGATGGAAAGTTCTATCCTTCCGGTTCCGAGCGAAATTGTCATCCCGCCTGCTGCATTTCTGGCAGCGCAAGGAAAACTCAGTTTTACGGGCGTAGTGCTGGCAGGGGTGCTCGGGTCATATCTTGGTTCGGCCATCACTTACTGGGCGTCGCGATTAATTGGACGCCCGCTGATCGTAAAGTACGGCCGTTTTGTACTGGTGAGTCCGAAAAAACTGGAGCAAGCAGAGCAATGGCTCACTCGCTACGAAGCAGGTGGAGTGTTTTTCGCCCGGCTTCTTCCGGTAGTTCGCCATCTCATTTCGATTCCAGCAGGGATCGTTCGAATGGATTTCGGCCTGTTCAGTCTTGTGACGATTGCCGGATCGGCCCTTTGGTGCTGGATTCTGGCTTATCTCGGCGACAAAGCCTACCGCCTCGAGCCGGAGCTTTTAACGAACCCGGACGCGCTGGTTCGCTTTATCCACACACAATCCAAGGGCATTCTGGTTATCGTCGCGCTTTTTGCGGTTCTGTACATCGTGACCCTGCGGCTGATGAAACCGCGCTCCGATGTATAAGTGCAGCGACCAGAAAATCCGAGTTCGAATATCGAAATCCGAAGAACGTTGCTTCGGACTCTAGCAGCTAGTAACGGCTGGGTAGTCATCACTCGGATTTGTTTCGAAAGTCGAGTTCGTGCTTCGAATTTCGCCGCTCGAGTCTCATTGACTTCGGACACAGCGGAAGTTCGCACCGCTTCGCTCACCTCTTCCTGGCAGAAGAGAGTAGGAATTTTTGTGTTTGAAAATTGAACAAAAGTGTCGGCGAGCGGTCAGTCATAAAGTGCATAAGGAGAGAATAACTACATAGGGCTTATGGATGAGATATTCACAAACGGAGATGGTATTGAAATTGCTTCTCGAAATGCAGCCAATCGTATGAAAAGAAATCGACAAATTTTAAAACCTCGAAAATTCTCGAGTCTGTCATTGGGTGATCTCATCCTGGCAGTCAGTTCCTGCGCGACCAGCAACAAAGAAACAGTCGCAACCGTCGCCGATCTTCTCGCCAGCGGCCGAGTGCGCCTGCATGATAACGGCCGTTTTCTGCGCGCCCGGGTTTGTTAAACCGGGTTGTTAGCGGATTCTGGCAATTGTACTTCGGCGGTTTTCACCGTCGCAGGACGTTTGTTTCATTAGCACTTCGCTCCAGGGAGGTGGGGTCAAGGAACACCGAAACCGCTTCAGTGGTTTACCCGTGAGGTCCCCCGGAAAAACCGCCGAAGCCCTTCAGAACATCTCTGCGCGGCTCGCACCCGCCTAATTAAACAAAACGCTTTTCCCTTAAACCGGCCCCTTTTATGTTGCCGCAGTGATCGATCGTTATTCCCGGCCAGAGATGAGCAAAATCTGGTCGGACGAGCGCAAGTTTCAAATTTGGCTGGAGATTGAGGTTCTCGCCTGCGAGGCGATGGCGGAGCTTGGCCAAATTCCGAAAAATGATGCCGAGGAGATCCGAAAGCGCGCGCGATTTTCAATTCCTCAGATCCTGGAGATCGAAAAGCGTACGAACCATGACGTGATTGCTTTCCTTGAGAATGTCGCCGACTCAGTGGGACCTGCAGCGCGTTGGATTCACCAGGGGCTTACGTCATCAGACATTTTAGACACGACGTTGGCCGTCCAATTAAACGAGTCGTGCGACATTCTTCTGGCCGACCTGAAAGCTCTCCGAACGGTAATCGCGGACCAGGCGCGGCGGTTCAAAATGACCCCGATGATCGGGCGCAGCCACGGCGTGCATGCCGAGCCAATCACATTTGGACTGAAGCTCGCGCTGATGTACGACGAATTCGGCCGCGCGGAAGAACGCCTCACGCAAACGCGCGAACGGATTCGCGTCGGTAAAATAAGCGGCGCCGTCGGAACGCATGCACATGTCGATCCAAAGATTGAGCGAGCTGTATGTGAGAAACTCGGATTAAAGCCGGCGATCCTTTCGACGCAGATTGTGCAGCGTGACCGGCACGCCGAATTTATGACTACGCTTGCGGTGATCGCTTCCAGTATCGATCGTTGGGCA
>QHOR01000169.1 GCA_003219395.1 Verrucomicrobiota bacterium
GAACCTTGCAGGGAGAACCTCTTCTGCCCCACGTAACGCGTATGCAGGAAAATCTCGAACGATTCCGCCTCAAGCAGGGCGCGCAAGAGTGCTACCTGTACTGCTGCTGGAGTCGAACGCTTGTGCGGTCGCGTCTCCAGTCGCTTGCGGATCCAGTCACGCAGTCGCGGGTCCTGAATGTGCATGAATTCGGATCCGATGGAGTCGGCATAAATTCTCTCCAGGAGCGAGATCATCTCGCGCAACGTCATCGATCGATCGTCCAGGAAGAATTTTGATGAGACACGCAGCTCCAGGTCCGACTCGCTAAAGCCGAGCTCACGCAGGGCAAGTAACGGATTTTGCGGCCGCGTCTCCGCCAGAGGATCAATCCGCGCAACAGTATGGCCAAGCGAACAATACGCGTAAATCAGACCATCAACGCGCGTTTGTAATGCCGCTTCGCGAGCCGCGGTAGCTGCCGCACCGTCGCGCTGAGGTAGATTTCCAAGCTCGAACCCTTCGAAGAAGGCTGACCATCCGGAATCGACGGACTCAGGATTACGCCGCCAGCGGCGATAATTCTCTTCGATCAATTCCAGATTTGCGCGGGGACTAATTGACGTGCGCATAGCAAATTTAATGTCCGACGATTACGCGGTGCGGCAAGTTGACAGTACAGAGGCAGCCTCGTTACTTGCTGAGCAAGCTTCCAACAGAGATCGTGAAATGGTTGTAAGCGCTGCGAGATGAAGACACACCTACATCAAAAGCTGTTTCTTGCGCTGCTAATTCTGGCACAGCCAGGAGTTTGCTTCGGTCAGGCTGATCCAGCTTCGGAACCAGCCGTTCTGGCGGTGGCGAAAGTGTTGCCGGCAGTGGTAAACATTAATACCGAGCGCGTAGTGAGGCGCACGGTCCGCGATCCAACCGAGGAATTTTATGCCCAATTCTTCGGCTACAATCGCGTTCGGCCACGCGAAATTCGCCAGACTCTGCAAAGTCTCGGCTCCGGTTTTATTATTGATCCGGCCGGCCACATCGTGACCAATCAGCACGTGGTTGAACGCGCCGCAGACTTGAAGATTCATGTGACGACAAACGACGGCAAAACCTACAACGCCCATTACATCACCGGTGATGACAAGACGGATCTGGCGTTCATCAAGATCGATGCCGGTACCGCTTTTCCTTTCATTAACCTTGATAACATTTCGCCGAACCTGCTGGGCCAGACAGTGATCGTGGTAGGTAATGCGGTTGGATATGGTAGTTCGATCAGCCGCGGAGTTCTTAGCGCGCTCAAACGCGATATTACCGTGGATGATACCGAGTATAAGGGACTGGTACAAACTGACGCGGCAATTAATCCGGGTAACAGCGGCGGACCGGTGATCGATCTATCCGGCCGCCTGGTTGGTATTAGCTCGGCAAAAATGGCCTTCACGCCCCAGGGCGTGCCTACCCAGGGTATGGGGTTTGCGATTCCAGCGGACGTAGTGCGAGATAGCGTTAATCAATTCAAGAAAGTCGCAGAGAAGCAGCTGAAGCCAAACAACCAGACGGCGTCCACAGCCGATGGTTCCGTATCGAATGCGGACAAGCTATTCGGGCTGCAGCTACAGGATTTGACTCAGGAACTCAGCGATGCCCTCGGTTACATTCGAGGACGTGGCGTTTTGATTACCGCAGTCGAACCGGATAGCCCAGCAGACGAAGCAGGGCTTGAGCGCGGCTTAGTAATTTATCGCCTGGGCAAATCGGAAACGAACTCCGTCAAACACGTCGAAGAATTGCTTCGAAATGTGCAGAGCGGCGCGACCGTCCAATTTACGGTTGGCGTAATCCGGACCGGCCGACAAACCCGCCAGCTCGCCACTTTGAGCATGACGGCGCGTTAAAAAATCGGCAACGCAATCGCACTTCGGTTGTCTCATGGAAATATCGCGAAATGATTAAGGTCGAAAATCTGACAAAGCGCTACGCTGGGCAGACTGCTATCCGCGACTTGAATTTCGAGGTTAGCCGCGGCGAAATCATGGGATTTCTAGGGCCGAACGGCGCGGGCAAAACCACCACGATGCGCATTTTGGCCAGCTTCATGCCGCCAACCTCTGGCCGCGCCACGATCGCGGGGTTCGATGTCTTTGAACAATCGCTTCAGGCGCGAGCGCATCTGGGCTACATGCCGGAAAATGTGCCGCTCTACAGCGATATGCGGGTAACGGAATACCTGCGTTATCGCGCGGCCCTGAAAGGTGTTCAACATCGTCGCATTACCGAGCGTGTCGGCGACGTGAAAGAGCTTTGTGGTCTCAAGAGCGTAGAAAACAAACTGATCGGCGCCTTGTCGAAAGGATATCGGCAGCGGGTGGGACTCGCGGACGCGCTGCTCGCTGAACCGGACCTGCTAATTCTAGATGAGCCGACAATCGGCCTCGATCCAAATCAAATCCGGCAGGTGCGCGAGCTCATCAAGAATCTGGGGGAGCAGCACACAATTTTGCTGTCGACGCATATCCTGCCGGAGGTGGAGATGACCTGCAGCCGCGTGATCATCATCCACAAGGGACGAATCGAGGCGTGTGACACTCCGGACAATTTACTTGGCAAAATCAGGCAGGCTGGCGGTGTTGTCGTTGAAGCAAAAGTGGGAACAGATAACGGCGCGGACGAGCTAAAGAAGATTTCAGGTGTGCGGGAAGTGATCACCGATGGAGAGGATGATTGGAAGAAATTTTCTCTGCGGGTCGAATCAGGAATCGATGTGCGCGAAGAGGTTTTCCGACTCGCCACGGAGCGTCGCTGGACGTTGCGTGAACTGACTCAGCGTCGAGCGACGCTAGAGGATGTGTTCGTGGAAATCACCCACGCAGACCCAGTGTGATCGAGTGAGAGCAATGGAGTGATGGAGGAATGATCATTCAGGAACCAAACGCCGAACACTCATCGTCCAACATGCCAGGTGAAATGGAGCATGATTGCTGTTCCTGTCGCGCTGGTAATCGATAAACATGAGAAAATTCTACGCCCTCCTTTCGCGCGAAGTACGCGGCTATTTCCACTCCCCTATCGCCTACATCGTACTCATCTTCTTTCTGATCGTCAGCGGGATCGATTTCTATTTCCAAGTCTCCTTCATGAACCAGCGCCAGGTGCAGTACACGGTGCAAGAAGCATTCTTTAACTCAGTTTTCTTTTGGTTTGCCTTTGTTCTGATTTTTCCGCTCATCACAATGCGTCTGTTTGCTGAAGAGTTTAAGCTCGGCACGATTGAGCCGCTAACGACGGTACCAGTCCGTGACTGGCAGGTAGTACTTGCGAAATTTTTCGGCGCGCTGGTCTTCTACGTGGTTCTCTGGATCCCGACGTTGCTTTATTTTGCGATTTTCCTAAAGGTGACGAACGAGCCTGCCGCTCATTCTGCCGGAGCATACTTCGGATCTTATCTGATGTTGTTATTACTCGGCATGTTTTATCTCTCGATTGGCTGCCTAACATCCGTTCTAACACGAAACCAGATCATCGCGGCCGTTATCTCGTTTTGCGCAATTACCCTGCTGTTTTTTCTCGGTCTGGTTCAGTTCATTCTGCTCGATGTGAGCTCCGAAACGCGCGACCTGCTGGGGTATTTCTCTGCAATAGAACATATGGGGACATTCTCGCGTGGCGTGATTGATACCCGACCAATCGTCCTGTACGTGAGCATGACTATCGTGATGCTGGTCCTCACGCATCAGGCATTTCAATCCCGGAAGTGGAGGGCTTGAGCGATGGCTGAGGAAACACATCCGCGCCCAACACAATCCCGAAAAAAAATACGTCGGGTTCGAATCGGTTTGAATGTTCTCGCGCAAATCGTGCTCGCCTTATTTCTGGTAGCAATGGTGAATTCGATTGCTTTCAAACACTACGCGCGCTGGGATTTTTCACGCGACCAAAAATATGCGCTCTCGGACAAAACGAAGCGTTTCCTCGATTCCCTCAAGGGCAAGATGCGCATAACGGTCTTCTTTCCGCCTACCACCGCGATAACCACCGATGTTCAAAATTTGCTGACGGAATATCAATATGCCGGTAAAGGAAAGATCGACATCGAACACATTGACCCCGAACGCAATCTTTCACGGGCAAAGGAGTTGTTCGACAAATACAAGGTCGTTACTGACGAGCCTCTTCTGGTATTCGATTACGAAGGACGCAACAAAACAGTTAAGGCGTCGGAGATGGCTGACATCGATCAGAGCGGGATGGCCTTAGGTGAGGGTCCTCGTGTGGCCGCATTCAAGGGCGAACAAGCCATCACCGGCGCAATCATCGATCTTGTGGAGGGAAAAAAGAAGACTCTTGGATACGTGCTTGGGCATAAGGAACCACCACTCACCCAGGCCAGCCCAATCTCGGTGCTCAAGACATTCATCGAGAACGAAAACATCCAGTTCAAGGAACTAAACCTTCTCGACTTGGATGCGATTCCCGAGGACGTAAAAACCGTCATGATCATTGGACCGCAGTACGATTTTTCGGACCGCGAAATGAAATTGCTGCACAACTTCTGGGATAAACAGGGGCGGATATTGCTTCTCCTCGATCCCGCGGCGAAAACGCCCAAGTTAGACGCTTTTGTTAGCGAGCTGGGCGTGAAGGTGAACGACGACCGATTGATGGTATTTCTGCGGACCGGAATCCAGGAACTGGCACTGACACGGGATGTTCAGGCGCATTTTGTGGGAGACAGCCCGATTACGAGACGGCTAGCCGATGTGCGGGCGCTTTTTTTAGGAGGTACTTCTTCGCTCACGCTCGAGGCCGATCGAGTGCGCGCTGCCAACATCCGGATCGAACCGCTAATCCAGGCAGAAAAAGGCTACTTTGCCGAGACTGATTATAACACAGACAATCAGGCGAAATTCCAGGCTGACGCGAAACGGGATGACAACACCCCAATAACAATAGGGGCAGTCGTTGAAAAAGGGGGCAGCGCCGACCAACGAGTACAGCTGAACTCATCCCGCCTGGTAGTCGTTACCAATGCCACGTTCGTTCAGGACAACGCAATCACGCAAGATCAGCAGGGCCTAGATTTCATATCCGGCAGCGTGAACTGGCTTCTGAGCCGGGAACAGCTAATTGGTATTGCACCAAAAGTTTCTAAACCTCTTATGTTTAGCTTGAGTGGCGATGCGTTGGCTCGTCTACGGTGGATCATTCTCGTTTTCATGCCGTTGATCCCTGCAGTAGTCGGAACAGTGGTTTGGTGGCAGCGGCGCGTATAGCCTTTGTTGTCGTGTTGAGCGAAGAGAAACATCTCTGGCTATTGGTTGGCTGCGCCGGAAGCAGACACATTCGACGTTCTTCGCTTCGCTCAGAATGACAATAATCGAATTATGAATTGGAGAACTACGCTAGTCCTCGCTGTCATTGTGCTCGCTGGGGCCGCTTACTTCCGGTTCTTTGAGATGAAACAGCCCAGCACCGTGGAAGCAAAACGGCAGGAGCAAAACGTAGTAAATTTCGATCGAAACAAGATCGATGGTGTGATCATTCAAAATGGCGATGAAAAGATAGAGATACGGCGCCACGACAATAAGTGGCGACTCGAGGCACCATTCAAGGATCAGGCAGACGGTGGCTTGGTTGAGAATTTGTTATCGGACTTGGAGACCTGGCAGAAAGACGGAACAATTCCGGCGAAAGATATCGACGCCGATAAGAGCAAGTTGAATGAGTACGGCCTGAACCGGCCAAAGCTTAAACTAAAACTGATCGGCACGGACAGACCTCCTGAAATCCTGTTCGGAAAGGACGCTGCGTTGGAAGGCAGGATGTATGTTCGCTTCGAAAATTCCAAGGAAACGTTTCTCACCAAACAATCGGTCAAAAAAGACATCGACAAAAAAGCGGAAGAATTCCGCGATAAGAAATTAACAGATCTCACCACTGCGCAAGTGCGCCGAATCGCCGTCAAAACGCCTGCTGGCGAGATGGAGCTGGAGAAGAAGGGCGACCATTGGGACATCGTGAAACCGCTTCGCGCGCGAGCGGATGATGAGAAAGTTGGCGACCTCATTGCGCAGGTCACGACCGCGCGCATTCAACAATTTGTGGCCGATGACCATGGGGATCTGCGACCTTATGGACTGGCAGAGCCACGCGGATCGATCACGCTTTTTAGCCAGGAAGGGAAAAAAGACAAAAAAGTCGAGATCGCCGACTCAATTAAGGTCTTCGGCCAGGAGGATAAGGGTCAAATGCTGCAAATCGGGAGCGTACCTGAAAAGGAAAAGGATCAGATATACGTGCGATTTGCTCCTCGCGGGGCCGTTTACACATTGCCCAAGAAAATTGAAGAGCTGCTCAACATCAAGCCAGCCGATTTACGCGACTATCACTTGGTCCGGATTGACACAAATGTGCTCGACCGGATTACGATCGATGTTCCAGGCAAGGCTAAGACTGTTCTTGCCCGCAAGGATGGAACCTGGACAATCGCCAACCGAAACAATGCGCCAGCAGATTCGGGGGCCGTCCACCGCTTGATCGACACGCTGCAAAACCAGCGAGTAACAAAATTCGTTGAAGACGTCGCTTCGGATCTGCCCAAATACGGTCTAGACAAGCCGCAGCTGCAATTAACGTTCAGCTCGTTCGCCTCGGAGAACACAGCTGAGAGCAAAGCGGGTGAGCAGCCGTTCGCAACGCTTGCCTTTGGAAAGCAAGACGGAGACAATGTGTATGCGCGGCTTACTGATGAGCCTTTCGTGGTGGCAGTCCATCGCGGTTTGCTTGATCAGATCTCAACGGATCCCTTGCAATGGCAGGAGCTATCTATCTTTCAATTTAAACCGGACGAAATTCATCGCCTTAGTGTAACGAGCGACAAAGAGCTGTCGCTGGAACGCGGCGAAAACCATCAGTGGCATTGGATCAAAGGTAGTGGCGAAATCAATACAACGAACGTGCATTCGTTACTCAGCACGTTGTCGAGCTTGCATGCAGTGCGTTGGCTCGGGGCAAGCAAAGTTCAAGATGGCTTTGAAAAACCGCAGCTGACTCTCGCATTCACAACTTCGCCTGATGATCAAGCAGCACATAAGCTGATTATCGGCGCCGCGGCCACTGACGGAACATGGTGTGCTCACGTTGACGGCCGCGAAGGTACTTTTTTGATTAGTAATTCGGATTTGAATCGATTGAAGTTATCTCTTGTGGCGCAGGCGTCGCCACTGCCAAGCCCGGCACCGACCATTACTCCCTGACGCTGTAAACAGCTTTTACTGTCAGAGACTCTGCGCGGTGTAAATAGTGGCGATGCCGTAACTCAACGGCTGGGCGGTCGCGTGCCGAAACCCGCTCGCTTCGATTAAATCACTCATTGCACGCCCGCTGGGAAATTGTTCGATGGAATCCCCGAGATAGTCGTAGGCGCTTTTCTTTCCGGTCAAAAGAGAGCCAAGCAACGGCAGGCACCAATGCAAATAGAATTGGTAGATGGTACGCACAATCCATATCGTTGGCAGCGAGAACTCAAGAACTAACAAGTGACCATCTGGCCTAAGCACGCGCGACATCTCGGTAAGCGCGCCCCTCCAATCCCGCATGTTACGCAACCCGAAAGCGATGGTAACGCAATCAAAGGACGCATCGCGGAATGGCAGGTTCATGGCATCGGCCAGCATGGTTTGGCGCACTCCTTTTCTCTGCGCGAGTTCCAACATTTCAGGTGCAAAATCCACGCCTGTGACTTCCGCGTTCGGCAGCTTGGTTTGCAGCACAAGCGCCAAATCGCCTGTGCCGGTAGCAAGATCGACAATTTTGCCCGGCCGCCACCTTGCCACCATGTTGGCGGCACGCGTTCGCCAATAGAAATCGATCCCGCAGCTAAGCATGTGATTGGCCAGGTCGTAT
>QHOR01000324.1:0-2432 GCA_003219395.1 Verrucomicrobiota bacterium
CATACAGCTGGAGAAGAATTACTGTTCGGGCGGAGTCGTTGCCGAAGAAACGGCAAAGGACGCGCGCACTTGCCACGTGCAGGTGTATCACGACTCGACCCATCCAAGCACGACTGAACTTCCGCTGCGATGATGCGCTGCGTTCTTGGAATTTTGGTCCTGACGGGCATGTCTTTGCTGTTCGGGACAACGGCACGAGCCGATGGGGAAATCGTGATCGCAATCCGGTATCTGCAAGCGGAGGGAACAAGCCACTCACATCTCTATCTATTTCGCGAGCGCGGAGAACTGCTGCGCCAATTGACGAATGATGACTCTGGACAGGACTCCGCTCCAATTTTTTCGCCTGATGGCAGCATAATTGTCTTCACACGCGAGAAATCCAATAACACTCGCGAATTTTGGAGCGTTGATCCGCTCGGCAAAGCATTGAAAAAATTGGACGCTGCTCCGAATTGGTACGCGAGTGCGAAGAGCTCGCCCTATTTCACAAACGTCGACTCTGCGGAACCGCCAGCTCCCGACCCAGCGGCTTCACCTGAGGCGTCTCCGTCCCCCACCCCAACGCCAATACCTAGTTACAAATCGCCTGATGGTTCTGTCGAATTGATCTTACACAATGATCCAACTGACGAAGATGATCAGGGTGACGGGCCGGGCCATGGGAAACATTACCTTCTACGCGATGTGAAAACTGGAAGCGAAACGGAATTCGGAAAGCTACCCGGATTTTATGGCGTCTATGGTTTGCTGCACGACAGTCAGGACAAAGATCAGCATTTTCTTTTTGAAGGGCCCCTGCGACTGGCGTTTTTCGACCTGCATTTGAACAGCACCGATGGTGACACGGTTTTTGCGCTCGATCTCAACGGTTCGCGTCTTGTCCGGCTATCAACTAACTGGGCGGCTCCAATCCCGCTGCCTGGGGACGCAGCTTTTCTCACATTCACAGAGAATCGTTACGTTCCGATCCCCGGCAGCAAGAAGACTGCTAACTGCTCTTACATCGAACACTGGGATGAAAAACTGAACAAAATTCGATATGGCCGCGAAAAATCCGCCGCGCTCTGTTACGGCGCCTCGATGTATCGGCCAGGCAACAATCCTGGCGTAATCACGGTGCGGCGAACCGCCGACTGATTCATGGCGAAGAAAAGTTGGATGGCCGTTTTTCTGATTCCATTATTCCTGCCCAATACCTCCACTACAGCTGAATCGCTGGACCAATTGGCGAACGACTTTTGGACCTGGCGCGCAAAATACGCGCCGTTTACTGGAGACGACGTCAATCGAATAGAGAGTCCGGGCGGGATTCGCGATTGGTCACGAGCCAGCGTAGATAAGCAGCGAAAGGATCTCGCCGAGTTCGAAACGCGTTGGAAAGAGATCGACCCGGCCCAATGGCCGATCGCCAGGCAGGTCGATTACAAATTGATGGGTTCGGCTTTGGCGAGGGTAAGGTGGAACTCGACGTCAATCCATTATGGAAACGCGATCCCAATTTTTACGTCGCGCAGACTCTCACACCGGTAGTCGAAGCGCTCACTGTGCCGGGACCGTATGATGTAGCGCGTAGTCGGGAAATTCTCACGCGTATCGAAAATATTCCGTCGCTACTGCAGCAAGGTGCGGAGAACCTGGACAGGCCACCGGCATCATTTACCGCAGTGGCAATTCAAGCGCTGGGGAATATTCGACCCCGCCTGCATCAAATGGCGGTGGCATTGCTGAAATCCACAACTCTCAAGGAACAGGAATTAAACAGCGCGATTGATCGCGCAGCAGACGCGCTGGAACATTTTCGCCAAAAACTTCGAGACATGTTGCCGTCGCTATCGAGCGAAACGGCTCTTGGACGCGATGCCTACATCTTCTTCCTCAAAAATGTGGCGCTGATCCCCTATTCGCCTGAAGAACTTTTGGAGATGGGCAGACAGGAATGGAATCGAGCCGTCGCTTTCGAGGCGTTCGAGAAGAACCGCAACAAGAATGTGCCGCCGCTTAAGACGGCCGATAACATTGACGATTGGATCAAAGATACGGCGGCGAAAGAGGCTCAAATCCGAAATTCCTCGGTGAGCACGACATCCTGACTGTGCCCAATTGGGTTCAGCATTACACACTGCGACCGATGCCGGAATTTTTGCGCCCCTTGCAAGGCTTCGGCGAGATGGACGACTTCACATCGCCATCGCGGCTTAACGAGAATTGCATCCGCTACGCGACCGAGCCTTCAGGCAAGCTCGGTTACTTCTGGCAGGCTACGGCGGAAGATCCACGGCCGATCACAGTTCATGAGGGAATCCCTGGTCATTACTTTCAGCTTTGTCTTTCCTGGAAACACGAAGACCCGATCCGCCGGCATTACTACGACTCCGGTGCGAACGAGGGCATCGGCTTTTATGCCGAGGAAATGATGTTACAGGCCGGTT
>QHOR01000324.1:2733-4183 GCA_003219395.1 Verrucomicrobiota bacterium
TCGCCGAAGCACGTCTGCAGCAGCGCGAGAAATTCAGTCTCCGCGCCTTCCACGATTTCGTTTGGAGAAACGGTAACGTCCCGGTCGCCTTGCAGGAGTGGGAATTTCTCGGCAACGCAAGCAGCGTTGCGAAGTAGCAGCCGCTCCTAATCGACGATTTCCAGCCCCATTTGCCGGGCGGTGCCAGCGATGATACGAAAGGCGGCTTCGTCGTTTCGCGCATTTAAGTCTTTGCCCTTTGTTTTCACGATGTCCATAACCTGCTTGCGCGTGACTTTGCCGACTTTGGTTTTGTTAGGCTCTTTGGAACCGGCGGCGATGTTGGCCGCCTTCTTCAACAAGATCGCGGCAGGCGGACTTTTGGTGATGAACGTAAACGATTTGTCTTTATAAACGGTGATGACGACCGGGAGAATGTCGCCGGCTTGTTTCTGAGTCGTGGCGTTAAATTCCTTACAGAATGCCATGATATTGACGCCACGCGGGCCGAGCGCCGTTCCAACCGGCGGCGCGGGATTCGCCTGGCCTGCCGGAATCTGGAGTTTGATTTCAGCTACTTTTTCTTTTGCCATGGTGGTTCCTTGAAACGTTGAATCGTTAAAGCGGAGATTAACCGCGCTCGACCTGCCAATATTCCAATTCCACTGGAGTGGCGCGGCCGAAAATGGTGACCGACACGCGGAGTTTGCCACGCTCGGGATCGATCTCTTCGACGATTCCGGTCTGGTTCTGGAACGGACCGTCGGCGACTTTCACCGATTCGCCAACTTCGAAGCTGACTTTCGGCTTCACCTTTTCTTCGCGCTCTTTCATTTGCGCTAGCATGCTGTCCACTTCTGACTGGCGCATTGGAATTGGTTTGTCCTTCGTGCCTGCAAACCCAATCACCCCGGGTGTGTCACGAATGAAATACCAGGTGCGGCCGACGAGTTGATTGTTTTCGTCGAGCAAATGCATGTTAACGATTAGATAACCGGGAAAAAATTTCCGCGTCGTCTCGCTCTTCTTCCCTTTCTTGATTTCCGAGACCCGCTCGGTCGGGACAAGTACTTCATAGATGAAGTCGCCCATTTCCTCCGTTTTGACGCGCTTCAATATGTTTTCGCGCACCTTGTTTTCCTGACCGGAAAGCACATGCACGACGTACCATTGATCTTTCCCTGCGAGCGTTTGTGCCATAATCAGTGCAACCGGGTGAAAAAGTGGACCACGTTCACCAGAACGAGATCGAAAAGCGCCACATATCCACCAAGCAATAACATCGCGATAACGACCACGACAGTCGAGTCACTCAGTTCCTTGTACCGGCGAAATCCCTTTTCTTTCGGGTCCCAAGGCCAGGAGCATTTCTGCAGCTCGACCTTCACTTCGCCGAAGAAGCTTTTAACTTTGGTGATCATCTAAGTCCTAAGTGAAACGTCCAACATCCAACGCTCAACGTCCAACCCCC
>QHOR01000325.1 GCA_003219395.1 Verrucomicrobiota bacterium
TGTCGATTGCCTCAAACTCGATAAACGCGCGGCGAAACCCAACGCCGCTGGGAAAGCGATGTCCAGTCTTGTTCGTCACCGTCACATTTGCCACCAGCTTGTCTTTGTCGGTTGAAATTGGTGTGACGGCTATGGAAGCAGTGGTGTTCTGTGCTTGCTCGACGAAGGCGTCAATCGCATTTGGCAGATCCGCATTCACGGTGAGCATGTAGTCATTTTGTCTGACACCGAGCACGTCGTTATAGGGAAAGTTTTTATCCGGCGAGGTCTTGTAGTCCTTCATGAACTCGGAGAACATTTCGAGCAGAAAGATATTTAGTCCCTGAAACTGGTGGCGCACGAACCCGCTGTCACGAAAACGAACCTGGACCTTCGCCTGATCCAGGCGATACTCAACCGCCGGATACTGATCGTCCTGGACCGTAGCGATGGGTTGCTGAATTAACGGTACAGTCAGGGTTCCCGCCGCGTTGCTGTACTTGCCTGGCATATGACAATCCTGGCAGGTTTGGGCCCGCGAATTGTTGCCGAACTCATTCTGATAGCCGCTGTTGACCCACTCCAGGTAAGTCAGCTGTTCCAGATTGTGGCCGACGGGTTTTTGATCCACGACCGGGAGATTAATCGTGTGGCAACTGCCGCACATGCGCGAGGCCTTTATGAATGCGTCATGTTTCGGCTTGATACCCATGGTACTGTTCATTGGATCGGTGACAATGACGTTGTCTTCAAACGGCCCTGAAAGCTCGTCAGCTTTTCCGGTTTGAAAATTGCCGGTGATTGAGTTTTCCAGAAAGTATTTCAAAGGCGGCACACCCGGCGGCGTCTTGTCCTCGACCGTATGATGACAAGCGGTACAACTCACACCGTCACGGGCCAGCGCACCGTATTTGAAGTTCGAATCATTCTTGTCAGTGACATACACAAGGTCACGCTCAAAGTCTCCGTTTCCGCCATGGTCCAGATCGAGCTGGCGCTTCCCCATCACGCCATGGCAGCGAAAGCACGTGTTAACAACCTCACGCTTCAGTTTTTCACGAGTCGCGATGTCTTTGATGGTCTTCAGGTAAGCTAATTCGCTATCCAGTTGCGCGTAGAAGATGGGATCGCGTCCCGCCAGGCCCATCGGCGACCAGCGCCACTCACCGAACGGTGAGACATTCATCAGCGGCGTCGTACCATCCGGTTGTGGTTTGCCGGTATAGACCATCGCGTTGCCGTAGTAGATGGCACTATGACAGCCCATGCATGCATCAGAAGTAAGAAAGTGCTGCGGACCCAGATAATCGGCGACAATGTGATCGTAAGTCTCGGGCGGTAGCTTCTGGACGTCAGCTGGCGGCACTGGAGCGATGGAGTTATAGAACTTTACAAACGCTGGATTGAGTGTGGAAGGCGCCGGCGGCGCGGCCGGTTCCTTTGCCGAGCTCAACAGAGACATCTCATCGTGATGGCTGACAGTAAGCTTTGCTAATGGTCGCGTCGCAGGCGTAGGAGAAGGTTGCGGTACCCAGGAAAAGTCCACGAAATAAGACAAGGGCTGGCCCGGAAACCCCTTGATATTACTGAGCGAAACGAAAGTGTGGTCCTTCTCAGCAGACGCGTGGCAGCGCGAGCAGTATAAACCAAAGCCGGCATTCGGTATGTTATAAGGCGGATCGTTGTTATCGATGTTTTGACCCTCCCAGATCTCGGCCCAGTACCAACCATCTTTCGAACCCTTCGAATCCTTGATCATGATGGTCCAATCAGAAACCGGCAATGGCGGTTTTATCTGATACTGAGCCGCCGGGGGCGCGTACTGTTCCTTGATAATCATTGCGCCGTCCGGCACAGTTCCGTCGCGACCATCAATGAGCCACCTCATGATTTCCGGCGAGTAATAAATTTTCACGGTCGGATGAACGCCGTATGAAGCTTTGTTGATGAACGGACCCGTGTCACGCAGACCCTTATCTCCGCACCAGTTCAATTTCAGATAATCGCCGCGCTGCAAAAAGCCTGTAAGAATTTTTTGAAACTCAGGCAGTCTTCCGGGCAGGAAGGTGCTGGGTAAGGGCAGATCGTCCTTCGTTCTTTCCGAGCAATCCGGCACGGGTGTCTGTCCACTGAGAATTGAGGGATAACAGAAGAGCGTTGTCCCAGCAGCAACCAGCAAGAACCAAAACATAGTTCGTGCGAGCATCGCGATGCTCCTTTTCGGAAACTGATTCTGCGATTAACCCTGACGTCAGGAGTCAGGCACCTTGGTTCGTTGAGTAAATTTCGTAGGGACTTCTTTTATGTCAGGTTCTCGAATTAGTCAATGCTTTTATTTGAGTAGGGTGAGCATTGTTTCCTACTTTCGCCAACGGGCAATCTGAAGAGAGGTTGGCTCGCGGCCGCCTGGTCGAGTAACATCAGCGTTTATCAAGAGAGGTAATGAAATGTCAGCAGGACCTGGATATCCGCTCAACGCCACGCGCGGAGATGAATCTTTTTCCGCTCGACACTTTTGTTTACGAATTCCCGGGACGCGAAATCGAAATAGTGTTCGAAATCCCTGAGTTTACCGCGATTTGTCCTTTTTCAGACTTCCCGGACTTTGCCACGCTCAAGCTTCAATACGTTCCTAACGAGCGCTGCGTGGAGCTAAAGAGTTTGAAGCTCTACATTAATTCGTTTCGCGAGGTGAAAATATTTCACGAGCACGTGATCAACGTTATCCTCGAAGACTTTGTACGCGCTAGTGATCCACTGCGGGTAAGGATTGAGGGTGACTTCAACGTTCGGGGAAATATCAAGACAGTCGTACGAGCGCAGTATGAAAAGTCCGATAAGCTTTAGCTTGTCGATGACATAACAAATTCACGTGTCTCGCGCCGGCTGGATAATGTGAAATAGACTCGTTCACTCTCGAAGGTAGTTCTTTGGAGTGTTAACGACAAACTGAAGTTTATCGGACTCCCTGAAGATGGATCCCAACATCGCCTACATAATTGGTGCCATCGTAGCGGTGGCGATTTTTCTTTTTATCGCCAAGCGCGTGCTGCGTCTGGCAATCAAATTAGTCTTGGTAGGTATAGTAATTTTGGCTTTGGTTGCCGGCGCGGGGTATGGCTGGTGGAACGGATGGTTTGATACGCGATCGAAGCCTGCGCCGCGTACCGGGCCAGCCCGAACAGCATCTCCGCGTTGAAATAACTAGTCAGTACCCCGAAGTCTCGGGATAGCGACCGGGTGACTATCAAACTGGACCTCGCATCGCTACTGCTCCGGCACGAACAAGAATCCCAGGTACTATGGAGGATAACAAAGGCGAAACTGTACTTCCGGTCTCAACCGCCAATCCCAACAATTCAGACCAGAGTGTCATCGGCTTGTGGGGTCGTTATCGCAAACTCCCGCGCAATGTCTACGCCATAGGCTTTGTCAGTTTGCTGAATGACGCGTCAAGCGAGATCATCTATCCGCTTCTTCCTGTTTTTCTTTCCTCAGTTCTGGGAGCGTCAGCGTCAGCCATCGGCCTGATCGAGGGTGCCGCTGAATCGATCTCCAGCCTCTTGAAGCTTTTTGCCGGATACTTCAGCGATCGTCTCGGCAAACGTAAGGCGCTCGTGGTATCCGGTTATGCGCTGGCAAATTTTGCGCGCCCGCTCCTTGCCTTCGCCAGTAACTGGCATCAGGTATTGGCTATCCGTATGACTGATCGTGTGGGTAAGGGAATCCGTACCGCGCCGCGCGACGCGATGATTGCCGACACAGTCGCTTTCGAACAGCGCGGCCTGGCCTTTGGTTTTCACCGCGCGATGGACCACAGCGGAGCAGTCATCGGACCGCTGCTTGGCTATGTGCTGGTGTATTGGTTTGCGGCCAATCGGAACGCGCCTACGGCTCACGATTTCACCAGGATCTTTCTGTGGGCGTCTGTGCCTGCTTTTGCGGCTGTGCTGGTGGCAATCTTCTTTCTAAAGGAAACGGCGCGCCGCCAACTAAGGGAGTCGGAAGCAAATCCGCCAAGACTTTCCTGGCACGGTTTTGACGGAAACTTCAAACGCTTTCTGCTGGTCGTTGCTTTATTCACGCTTTCGAATTCTTCCGACGCTTTCCTGCTCTTACGGGCACAAACGGCAGGCGTTTCAGTGATGACCATTCCGTTGTTATGGGCGGCGCATCACGGCAGCAAGGTATTGAGTTCGCTTTGGGGCGGCGATCTTTCCGATCGCCTTGGACGGCGGCGTCTGATCGTTTCCGGCTGGACTCTTTATGCAGCCGTCTACGCCGGTTTTGCGTTTGTGGCGAACGATGTCTCGGTGTGGGTACTATTTCTAATCTATGGCATCTATTTTG
>QHOR01000170.1 GCA_003219395.1 Verrucomicrobiota bacterium
CTTGTAAACCGGATTTGGATACCCCCACGCGTCCGCAGTTCGCGCGTAGCGGTCGTAAGTATAACCGCCCGTTACCGCAGGACCGGGGGATGATGCTGGCTGCTGCGCGCAACCGATCAGACCGACAGCAAATAATGCTAACAATATTCGTTTCATACTCTTCACCTTGTTTAGACTTTCACTTGCCACCATTTAACCACGGAAACTCCTCGTAGTCGCATGTTTATTTTGCTTTTCCCGCCGGAAGGGTGGTGTAGATTGGCGGAAATCCGAACAGTAGCTTCAAGCCGATTCAGACTAACACACAGACTGAGAAAGGTGTCGGCTCATTGACACACCGGCGCCTCTTGTTACTATCCTCGCTCCAATGAGATTTCCCTTACCGCTTACAGCGAAAATCGCGGCGTACGTGATTGGCCATAAGTTGCGTGGCACGAAGAAATTCGCCACGGTGCTTCAGCTCGAGCCGCTGCACACGTGCAATCTCACATGCACAGGGTGTGGGCGGATTCGAGAGTATTCCACGTCGCTCAAGGACATGATGAGCTTGGAGGACTGTCTCGGGGCGGCAAAAGAATGCAACGCGCCGATGGTTTCAATTTGCGGCGGCGAACCGCTTATCTATCCGCACATCGAGGCGCTCGTGCAAGGGTTGCTGGCGCAGCGGCGAATCGTTTACATTTGTACTAACGCCATGTTCATGCGCAAGAAGATGCGTGAATGGCTGGCCTCACAACTGTCAACCCGTTCGGAACTTGTCGAAGGCAAAATTACGGCATTGCTCGGTGCTGGACTGCTAACGGAAAAAGATGCGGCCGAAATTCGCAAGGGACCGAAAGATCCGGCAAAGCCCACGGTTGGCCCGACCAAATGGATGTACTGGAACGTGCACGTCGACGGTTTGGAACGAACACACGACTTGATCGTGGAACGCGAAGGCGTTTTCAAGGAATGCATCCTGGCAATCAAAATGGCGAAGCTGCTTGGCTACCAAGTCGCGACGAACACCACCGTCTACAAAGAAACCGACATGAATGAGATCGAACAAATGTTCGACTATCTGTCAGATCTTGGCGTAGATGGTCACACCATAACTCCTGGATACGATTACGACGCTGCCAAGAAGGACATGATTACGCGGCTGAATTTGCTTCCGGAAAACTTCTTTCTTACGCGCACGATGACGGTCGAGAAGTTTGAAAAAGTTGAGGAGTGGATGAAGCGATACACTTTTCTGGGGACGCCGGTCTATTTCGAGTTCCTCGCGGGCAAGCGCGATTTGACATGTTCGGCGTGGGCGATCCCGACACGCAACATCCGCGGCTGGAAAGGTCCGTGCTATCTGATGACCGACGGGCACTACTCGAGCTACGCAGAACTACTGGAAAAGACGGCATGGGAGCGATATGGCGTCGTGGACGGTGTTGCCCGCGACAGCCGATGCGAAAATTGCATGGTACATTGCGGTTACGAACCGACAGCGACATTGGGGCTGCAAGCGCAGCGAGGAGACACTTGGAAAACGGTCAAATTCAATTTCGGCTCAAAGCCAGAGCCGTCTGGCCGTGGCAGCGAAGTGCTTGCTTTCAATGGCGTAAGCTCTGGTAATGGTCATCTGACTGGCAAACGCGCAGAAGTTGCGGCGCAAGCCTCGTAAGCATCGGATCGACATGTCGGAATTTGCAAGGAACCTCATTGCATTGCCGAGTGCGCGACCAGACATTTCGGAGTCTTATTCGGCGAATAACGAAGAGATCGCGCGCGCCATGGCGCGTGCACAAGAAAACCTGCTGCGCCAGCAAAAGCCAGATGGCCATTGGTGCGGGGAACTGATTGTGGATAGCACTCTCTGTTCCGACTACATCCTTTTTATGCATTGGTGCGGCGAGGTGGACGCACAATTGCAGCGCCGTTGCGTGCGTCACATTCTCAAACGCCAACTGCCGGATGGAGGGTGGAACGTTTATCACGGCGGTCCGAGTGAGATTAATGCATCGGCCAAGGCATATTTTGCACTGAAGCTCGCGGGCTGTTCGGTGGACGCACCGTTTATGCAGGAGGCGCGCGCAAACATCATTCGTCGGGGCGGAATTCCGGAGATGAACACCTTCAGCAAGCTTTATCTGGCATTGCTCGGTCAGTTCCCCTGGAAATATCTGCCGGCAATCCCGGTGGAAATGGTGCTGCTTCCGCGATGGGCGCCGTTTCACATTTACAAGATGTCGTCATGGAGCCGCGCCATGCTCATACCGCTGGCGATCATTAACCATTTCAAACCGACTCGAATTTTGCCTGGCGAAAAGCAGTTGCACGAACTCTATCCGCTCGGGACCGAGCAAAGCGATTTGCGCTTGCCCCGTTCTGAACCTTTCTGGACCTGGCGGAATTTCTTTTTGCGGCTTGACGACACGTTCAAGTTTCTACAACCGCTTCGAATCCGTCCGCTGCGCCGACGCGCGGTGGAGGAGGCGGAGCGCTGGATGTTGGAGCGGATTGGGGAGGGCAGCGATGGTCTCGCAGCTGTCTTTCCGGCGATGTTGAACTGCTTAATCGCATTGCGCGCCCTCGGTTATTCAAAATCACATCCGATTTACGCCAAGGCGGAAAAAGACTTTGCTGGACTGTTCGTTGACGATCCCGAGGACTTCCGCATTCAACCGTGTCTCTCGCCAGTCTGGGACACTGCGATCAACATCATTTCGCTGGCTGAATCAGGCCTTCCTGCGGAACATGCCGCCCTGCAAAAAGCCGCCGAATGGCTCGTCAATAAAGAAGTGCGCATTCGCGGCGACTGGTCGGTAAACAATTCCTACTCACAAGCGAGCGGTTGGGCATTTGAATACAACAACGTTTATTATCCAGACACCGATGACACGGCAATGGTGCTGATGGCGCTACGGCTGGTGCAACCAAACGAAGGAGAAGCGCTCAGCGAAGTCTTTCGCCGCGCGCTTGGCTGGCAACTTAGCTTCCAATGTCGCGATGGCGGGTGGGGCGCGTTTGATAAAGACGTGACTACGCCATGGCTGGAAGACATGCCATTTGCTGATCATAATGCGATTCTCGATCCAACCTGCAGTGATCTTACTGCGCGAACGTTGGAGCTCCTCGGTTACATCGGATTCGATCCTAAGACACGGCCGGTCCGCGATGCCATCCAATATTTGATCGACACACAGGATAAGGATGGTTCCTGGTATGGGCGCTGGGGCGTTAATTACATCTACGGCACCTGGCAGGTGCTGCGCGGATTGCGCGCGATTGGTCAGGATATGACGCAGGACTGGATATTGCGCGGCCGCGATTGGCTTGAAAGTTGTCAAAATAACGACGGCGGTTGGGGTGAGACTTGCGGTACTTACGATGATCCATCGACTAAAGGGATCGGCGCAAGCACGGCATCGCAAACGTCGTGGGCGGTCATGGGCATCTGTGCGTGCGGCGATCTGGATCGACCGAGTGTCCAGCGAGGTTTGCGCTACCTGCTGAGTACACAAAAACCCGATGGCTCATGGGACGAGGAGCAAATTACCGGCACGGGTTTTCCCAGAGTGTTCTATTTGAAGTACGACATGTATCGTCAAAACTTCCCGCTGCTCGCGCTCGCGACGTACGTCAATCATCGCAGCGGAGTTGGACATCGTCCGGGTTTTTATCGCTGCGGCAGCTAATTTCACTACACGCTGCTTTAGCGGTATGCATAAGTTGGCAGACCGTCGCCAACCGCTTCATGTGTCGGTTAGCACCTCACTCAAGTGAGGTTCATGAAAGCTTCCGCGCGCGCAAAAAAATAAAACCTGTCGCGCGGGATAATTCGACTAACTGTATACATTATGGCTTACGAACTACCAAAATTACCTTACTCGTACGATGCCTTGGAACCGCACATCGATGCGCAAACGATGGAGATTCATCACACCAAGCATCACCAGACCTACGTTACTAACCTGAACAACGCGATCAAAGGCAAAGCTGATCTCGAGGGGAAATCGGTCGAGGATCTAATCAGTGATCTCAAATCGGTTCCGGAAGACATTCGCACGGTGGTCCGGAACAACGGCGGAGGTCACGCAAATCATTCATTCTTTTGGAAAATAATGGGACCGAATGCCGGCGGCGAACCAAAAGGCAAACTCGCTGACGATATCAAATCAACCTTCGGCAGCTTTAATGATTTCAAAGAGAAGCTTGCCGCCGCTGGTGCGGGACGTTTTGGCAGCGGTTGGGCATGGCTCATCAAGAACAAGAACGGAAAGCTCGAAATTATTTCGACACCAAACCAAGACAGCCCTCTAATGGACGGCAACACGCCAATCCTCGGGGTGGATGTTTGGGAGCACGCCTATTATCTTAAGTATCAAAACAGGCGGCCCGATTATATCAAAGCCTGGTGGAACGCGGTAAACTGGGACGCAGTCGCGAAAAATTACTAACTGCTGTTTGTCCAAGGCTGCTGCGGACGCGGTCAATGACCGCTGCTCAACTTGTACGGCTTGAGCGGTCAAAGAGCACCGCGCAAGGCACGCATGGCGTATCTAAACGAAAACTATCTTAAACTTCAGGCGGGCTATCTCTTCCCAGAAGTGGCGCGGCGGGTCCGCGACTTTTGCGAAGCGAATCCGGAAGCGGCAGAGCGCCTGATTCGATGCGGAATCGGCGATGTCACCGAGCCGCTGCCGCGTGCGGCAATTGATGCGATGAAAAGGGCTATCGAAGAACTTGGCCATCGGGAGACGTTTCGCGGCTATGGTCCGGAACAGGGCTATGAATTCTTGAGATCGGCCATCGCTCAGCACGATTATCGCGATCGCGACATCGACATAGCTGACGATGAAATTTTTGTTTCTGACGGCTCAAAATGCGATTGCGGTTACGTCCTCGACATCCTCGGAGATCAAAACAAAATCGCAGTGCCCGATCCGGTATATCCGGTTTACGTCGATACCAATGTGATGGCAGGGCACACTGGAGAAGTAAGAAAAAATGGGAGCTACGAAGGGATCCTTTACTTGGCGTGCACCGCTGAAAACGGATTTGTTCCCGACCCTCCGGCAGAACACGCCGATCTTGTTTACCTTTGTTTTCCCAACAATCCGACGGGGGCGGTTGCGTCGCGTGGGCAGCTCTCGCGGTGGGTCGATTATGCGCGCCAGCACGAAGCGCTCCTGCTCTTCGATGCCGCATACGAAGCCTACATCTCTGACCCAGACGTTCCACATTCCATTTTCGAAATTCCTGACGCGCGCGACTGCGCGATTGAATTGCGCAGTTTTTCTAAGAACGGCGGGTTCACCGGCGTGCGTTGCGGATTTACTGTCATGCCCAAATCCGTGCTCGCGCGGACGGAGAGCGGCCGCCGAGTTCCTCTCCATCCGTTTTGGCAGCGACGTTGGAGCACGAAATCTAACAGCGTGAATTATCCGGTACAACGCGGCGCTGAGGCGCTCTATTCGGCGGAAGGCCGTAAGCAATGTCGCGCGCTGATCGACCATTACATGGGTAATGCAGAGATCCTTCGCAGCGCCGCGTCGAAAGCGGGTCTCGAAGTTTTCGGCGGTGTAAACGCCCCGTATATTTGGGTGAAAACATCCGATGGCCTAACGAGCTGGGAAATGTTCGATCGACTGCTTCGCGAATTGAATGTGGTCATCACTCCGGGCGCCGGTTTTGGCGCGCAAGGCGAAGGTTACGTTCGCATTTCGGCCTTCAACAGCCGGGACAAAGCGGAGGAAGTCGCGCATCGTCTACAGAAGCTCTAATCGCGCTGTTCAACGCGCCGGCAGCTTCGTGCACGGTAAGTGAATCAGCTCTTGTCGCTGGAAGCGAACCGCGTAGAGTGCGCTAAATTTTGCAAAGACGAAGGATGGGAGTGTCGGATCGAAAGCAAAATTTACCACAACTTTATCGGTTTTGTTTCTTGATGCTGGGCGACTCGCGCAAAGCACAAGAAGTTTTTAACACGATGTTGCGCGAAGCGGCTGTGCACGCTGCACAG
This sequence comes from Verrucomicrobiota bacterium, assembly GCA_003219395.1. Taxonomy (GTDB): domain Bacteria; phylum Verrucomicrobiota; class Verrucomicrobiia; order Chthoniobacterales; family UBA10450; genus Udaeobacter. The sequence continues at coordinate 5,996 of QHOR01000170.1, forward strand.
GGAGAATTGCCGAAAGAGCCTTTTTGGCTTTTTCGCGAGGCGCGCTGGCGTTGTTTAGAGGCAAGTAAGACAGACCTGCAACCCGAACCGCTGGAAATCGAGGAGCACGACATAACTTCGCGGGCTGCGTCACAGGTCAAGCAGCTCGAACCGGTGCAACTGGCAATTTGGATTGCCGCCGCACCCGAACCCCAGAGAACCGCGCTGGCGCTCTTTTATCTCGACGAATTTAATTATCTCGAAATTCTCGACATCGCTGAGCTAAAACTGAGCACGCTCTCGCGATGCTTGTCGCAGGGGCGGCGACAACTGCAGGCGTGGCTTGACGCTAAGCACACCGGAGTACCCGAGGCATGAGGGGCTTGCATCTATTACGTCGACGCCGTGCTCTCCTGAATTGCGCGCCAATCAGCCAGGACCATTTAGCTGATCGTTCCATGCGCGCCGCAGTAGCACGTGAAGATGGTTCTGATGAATTCGTTAATCAACAGAACTTTGATCGAGCCGTGGCGGAACTGATCCGTCTTGTTCCGATACCGCCCGAGTCGGCTGAATGGTTCTTGGAAAAGCAGGCCGTTCGCCGTCCGAAGTGGACCTGGAGAAGAATCGTTCTTAACCCCGCCGTTCTTGCCGTCAGCATTGCTCTGGTGGTAATTGCCGGGGTTTTCGCGTTGCAGGTGGTTGGGCGATTAAATGATTTCCCGGGGTCGGCGACAGCGCGGAAATTACTGGTTCTTGCGGGCTCCGCTCGATCTGTCACGCTCGATCCAGTGACCGCTGAAGCGGGGACATTAAGTGACCTGTTCTTTATGAAACACGGGCTTGAACACTACGATGTCCCAGACGAGTTCACCGAGTTTCGCACTATTGGCTGCCGCGTTTTTGATGACGACGAGTCACAGAGGATCGCCCAAATCTGGGTGGCTGAAAAACGCATGCAATTTTTTCTTTTTCCGGCAGAGCGAGACAGCAAGACCGGAGCCGTATTGGCTTTTCCAGGCTGGCGTTATGTTCATCAGGAAGGCTGGGTGGGTGCAGTCTCGGAACACAACGGCGTTTGTTTCATGGCCGCGCTAAAAGGTCGCGAGAAAGACCTGGAGCCGTACCTTTCGAAGGCGAAAGAGTAGAGTATTCTAATCGAAGACAAACGCCAAACGCTCAACCGCGATCTCCAAGTCTCAAGGAGCATGCCAGGGGGGAGATTCGAACTCCCGACCAAGGGCTTATGAGTCCCCTGCTCTACCACTGAGCTACCCTGGCGCGAGGGAAGAAACTGAATCCCCTCATGGGACGTGTCAACGCAGGGGCATGTAAGGGAAAGATCGTGCTAAGATTTGTGTGACAAACCACCAGGCGTGAGATCCCTCGGCGTCGTCGCGCCAGGGGATGACTAGCGGCGCAAATTGTTCCGCGTTGAACGTCCATGCGCGCACTGGTATGCAGATATCGGAATGGCGAACGGCGAGCCGCTTGTTCAGAAACTTTTCGCGCTTGGAAATTCGTATTGGCTGACGCGCTTCGTTATTCTGAGACTGCTCGGTTTTGTTTATGCAGTCGCTTTCTTCGTAGCGGCCCAACAATTGGTGCCGCTGATCGGCGCGCATGGATTAACGCCGGCTAATCATTTTCTCGAGGGCATCCAATTCCAACTCGGTTCGCGTACCGCCGGTCTGATGCAAGTGCCGACGCTTTTCTGGTTCGGAATTTCCGATAATGCATTAACGATCTTCTCTTGGACCGGTTTCGGTTTGTCACTTGTTGTGCTTGGCGGTTATGCCAATGCAATTCTGCTCGCTGTGCTGTGGGCGATGTACATGTCCATCGTGCACATTGGACAGATCTGGTACGGTTACGGCTGGGAGATTCAGCTGCTGGAGACTGGCTTTTTATCGATCTTTTTGTGTCCCCTGCTCGATGCGCGGCCATTTCCCAAATGCAGGCCGCCGATCCTCGTTATTTGGCTCT
>QHOR01000326.1:0-4462 GCA_003219395.1 Verrucomicrobiota bacterium
GGCTGGAGCGCGCCGAAAATCCTGAGCGCATGCAGCAGATGGTCCGGCCGGATAGTCTGATGGGGGCCTAGCGGAAACTCTACGGATCCGCGAATCTGTGGCTACTTCAACTCCCACGTAAGTGCCGACCAATCCGCGAGTACTGCACGTCTTGCGGCCCGCCGGGTATCGGCCTGTGGCGGCGCATGCTGCGGCGTGCCAGCCAAAAGGATCGGATCACATGCGCACGAATCACGCGCCGTCCATCAGCTGCGGCATGTGTCTTACGCTGGCGCTCACGTCCCTGTCCGAGAGGCGAGTTCTTTCTCTCGTACTTATGCTCGTTATGGCTGGGATTATGTTGTTCAGTTGTTCATCGCAATTGATAGCTGCAAAAGGATTGCGAAATTAATTGCGTAGTCTGCCCATCGCTGCCCCATTTCGCGCAAGTGAGGCGTTAAGGCGGAGGGGAACGCGGCTGTCGTGTTGTGCTGCGGCACGCTTCCGCTGATAGAACTGACGGGCATGACGAGGTGCAGTTAGTCTCAGAGTGCTCGCGTTATTCTCGTCAATGTTGCGGAACGGCAACACATAAGCCGAAATTCCGCCCTCCTCGCGATGGTTTCTACACGAGCGCTAGGGGCATCATTCGAGCGAGATGCGTCGGCGAAAGTGTGGGGGATAACGCTTTCATGATCGCACAAGCGGGTCTCTCGGCCCTTTATCTTCCACGATTCCGGGCGCGCGTCAGCACCGTGTGCTGGCGATCGATCCCCCTCGTCGCGCCCCGACATCGCAATGTTGCATTTTCACTCACGCTCGGAGCCAGCGCACTCGCCGGGGCGCTCGTGATGTCGGCCATTATCGAGGAGCCCATTTTGGGCCGTCACGAAGCTAAGCTAGAGACGACCCCGCTTGCGACGGTCCCGAACGAGACCGTGGTCTATCAACAGGCGCGCCCACCCCAGCCAAATGCGCATGAAGGTTCTTCAGAGCATCCAAATACGGAGCAGATCGAGGCGTCGGACCAATTCGAGGATGACGATGCCCGATGGAATTTTCCCCGTCGTGTGCAAATCGTTCGCTTCGTCAATCCTGACGCGCCCGCAGATGTCGGCAAGACTACAGCGGCCTCGCACGAGACCATCCGAGAGGTTCTAATCAAAATGGGAGGCTTTGTTGCTTTCCGTCCTAAGGAGGAGGACGTCGGGATTACCGACGAGAAAGAATCAACTCTCCTCCCGTGCAAGCGAACCGGATCGGTCATGGATCAGGTCGACGACTATTTGTGGGAGGTTTATCAGCGCGTGCCCATTAAGAAAGATGGGACCGGTGACTTCACCTGGAAGGATGCGGCAGCGGCCAAGCACATGGGTCTCTGTTTGCAGGATTATGTGATTGGCGGCATGGATCCTGAATTCCGCGAGCAGCTCTATCATGCCGGACGCGCCATGGATGCGGCCGGCCTGCAGTGGTCCATGCTGAGCGCCTTCCGCGACGATTATCGTCAAGGGCTTGCTTCCGGCTACAAGGCGGGCGTCAGCAACTCTTTGCATGGTGGCAGCCGGCGTACCGGCGGTTATGGCCATGGCCGCGCGATCGACATCACCGGCCCCGAAGGTAGAGAGAGCGATGTTTGGAAGTGGATCGACAATCACGGCGCTAAATATGGATTGCGTCGTCCGTTGCCCAAGCCCGATCCCGCGCATGTGCAGCAGGGTGGTGATTGGCACAACATTGCACTTGCATTGCGCGAGAGTCGGACTCGCTATGCGCTTGGCGATAAAGCCAAAGTTGCGGCGACTGACCGGAAAGCCAAAGCTGCTGCGAGTGACAGCAAAGCCAAAGCCCGCAAGACGGCGGTGGCCTCGGCGCGGTGAACCCCCGTCGACTCCGGCTTTATTGCAAGCGTGGCGGGGCTCGGCGGCAACGCCACTGGGTTTACCCAGTCGAGTTTGCCCGCCGGTTGCTTACGCGCGAAATCTCTGCCGTGAGTAGCGGCGCAGGTGCCAACCGCCCGGTCCCATCACGCACTTTCTGCGTCTGCTCACAACGCATTTAGAACCCCGCATTACGTTCAATTCCTTTCGTCCGCTTCAGCATCCGTTGGTCGCACGAGAGGACGTGATGCGTCGCTGGAAGCGCATCGCGCTGCGGTTCGGTGCTTTGTCAGCTCCGAGGACGGCAGCGGCACGCACTCCTGTGAGTTGGAAAACCTATCCAACGGAGGTGCGCGGTTGACAGGGTTTCACGACACCAGGGGCTTCCCGAGTTCCTCGTAGTGCTCGTGCGTGAATGCACCCTCCTGCAACGCGCTTGCAAGATCGTGTGGCGCACGGAGGGCGCAGTCGGTGTTCGGTTTGTGGGGTGCTGGCAAGTCCATTGGAACCGTCGAGTTTGGCCGGATCGTGGGTGGTCGGTCGCGTTGAGCAGCCGCAGATGCTCGTCGCTGCTCGACCTGCTCACGTATTATCAAAACGTCGTTTGCGAGTTCGAGTCCTCTCAACCTAGGCATAGAATCCTTGGAAACGCGTTACGAGAGAGGCGCCAGGTTAGATGTAATGATGCAGCCCACAAAACCGAGTCTCTTGGGGCCGTAATGCCATCGGTCTTGATCACAGGTGCCAATCGCGGAATCGGTCTGGAATTCGCGCAACAGTACGCTGCCGATGGCAAGGACGTATTTGCGTCCTTGCCGCAATTTCAAGGCGGCGAAGGAGCTTGCGAGATTGGTGAAGCGCTCCGGGGGCAGGCTTGGGGATTGACGGCCGATGACCCGTCCGCGTGGAGCAAGATGACGTTGACGGAAAAATCTCAGGTGTTCCGCGGTGACCCGGCCCGCGCTGTGAGACTGCAAACTGGCCAGCGGTTGATACGTCCGGGCGCGTTTTTTCAAACCGCAACCTGGAACCAAGTCGCGGCCGTTGGGTTTGGGCAAGTTGTGTTCGTTGGGGGCTGGCGATGGCCCGCATCCTCATTGTCGAAGATGAGCCCGAAATTTTGGTCCTAGCCGAATCGGTGTTGCAGAGTGCCGGCCATGAAGCTGTATCGGCCGGCACCGTGGCGGAGGCGCAAGCAATCATCAATGACCCGGACCAAAAGCTCGATTTGGTCTTTACCGATGTAGAGCTAGGCGCTCACAAGGAAGGTGGCTTCGCCGTTGGCAGGCTTGTAGGCGAAATGCGGGAGGGAACACCCGTCCTGTATACGAGTGGCCGGCCGCCCACCGATGGAATGCTTGCAATGTTTGCGGAGCCGAGCGCGTATCTCACTAAGCCCTACACGCTACAGGAGTTGACGGAGGAGGTTGTGAAGCTGTTAGGCCGGGCATGAGCCCCGCCTAGAAGCACTGCGGCCAGCCATCGAACATGACGGCCGGCCGCTATCCCCACCCCGGATGTTTTGACTCTAAGCTAGGAACCCGGCGCAAGTGGGGCAGTTACCCCGTGTCGCAGGGACTGGGATGTCAGCCGTATGTCGGAACCGCCGCGGAGATCGAACCGACTACCCGAGCTTCTGGCATTAGTTGGAGCGCCGGACGAAATTGAACCGGTGAACCGACATGTATTCGCGCGCAAACTAAGGCAAGTCATCGCGCGTGCGAGCGCGAATATGCAAGGGCGGTATGGTTGGCGTCGCCGCCCCGGAGGCCGAAAAAAGACCTCGACGCTTAGATTGTGTTCGCTTAAGGCTGCTGCTGAAAACTTTTAGAAAGCCCAGAGGGTTACCCTGTGGGTGGAACTATTAGGTGCGTTTTGAATTGAATAATTGGACTGCACGGGAGACGGTTCATGGGCTTACCCCCAAAGCCATGAACGGCGTGGCTTTCGCGTAGACATCCGTTCAATTCCACGCCCGTTCTAATTTCCGACCCATCTTCAAGAAGCGGAGTAGAACACGCCCTATGAAAGGGGAGTGCGAGCGATGACTCGACTACCCGAAGACGAGTTTGAACTTGAAACCTTGGTGCGTGAACGCACCGGCGAAATAACGCAATATCTTGCTGCCATTGTCGACTCATCGGATGACGCAATCATCAGCAAAGACCTTCACGGCACCATCACTAGCTGGAACCAAGGCGCAGAGCGCATTTATGGCTACACGGCCTCAGAGGCGATAGGGAAGCCAATCGCGATCTTAATTCCCGCTGAGCGACAAGGGGAAGAGTCCGGGATGCTTGAACGCCTCAATCGAGGGGAGCGCATTGACCATTTTGAGACTGTTCGCCTTCGCAAGGATGGCACCCGGATTGAGGTTTCGCTCACGGTTTCCCCGGTGCGAAACGCTAGACGCGAAATCATCGGCGCGTCAAAAATCGCTCGCGACATTACCGACCGCAAGCGCAGACAGGCGCAATTGCTCATTCTGGCTCGCGAAGCCGAGCACCGAGCTAAGAACATGTTGTCGATCGTCCTGGCGACCGTGCAGCTTGCTCACGCGGACACGGCGCACGAACTAAAACGGGCAATTGAAGGAAGAATAC
>QHOR01000326.1:4506-4917 GCA_003219395.1 Verrucomicrobiota bacterium
CACCTTTTTGCGAGCACGGCTTGACGCCGTGTCACCTCGAAGGGCCAAGTCTAATTTTAGAGCCGAACACTGCGCAGGCAATTATTATGACCCTCCACGAATTGACGAGTAACGCGGCCAAGTACGGAGCACTATCTGCACCGGATGGCCACATTCATGTCGAGTGGTCCGTAACTGAGAACAATCAAGTTGTCCTTCGATGGACCGAGTCGGGCGGTCCGCACGTTGAGCCGCCCTCGCGGGAAGGCTTTGGCACTCAACTGATGAAGGCGATGATTAGCGGTCAACTGCAAGGCAGACTCGCCTTTGACTGGCGCCCCGAAGGACTCGCGTGCGAAATCGTTGTACGAACGTGTTAGGCCACGGTTGCCGCAAGCCAAGATGCTTTAATCCGCTGGTTTCAACCCAAAC
>QHOR01000332.1:0-2826 GCA_003219395.1 Verrucomicrobiota bacterium
ATTTTTTATGTGCTTCCAGATTATTACGAAAACAGGCCCAAACCCTGCCTTAGCGGCTGGGGCCAGCGCTATCTCACTGTTAATGCAATCGGCGATGTGCTCCCCTGCCCGACTGCTTCATCGGCCATTCCAGGTTTACGATTTGAAAATGTCCGGGCACATGCGCTTGCTTGGATCTGGCGTGAATCGGAAAGTTTCAACATGTTCCGTGGCACAGAATGGATGCCTGAGCCATGTCAGAGTTGTCCGCAAAGAGAAATCGATTTTGGCGGATGTCGTTGTCAGGCCGCGTTGCTTACCGGAAACGCTGCGAACACAGACCCGGTCTGCGATCTGTCCCCAAATCGCGCGCGCGTGGATGCTGTGTTACGCGAACTGAATTGCAACGCAGGGGGCGCACCTAGTTGNNNTAGTCGTACGTCCTTAACCGCAGCCGGGGGTATGGAATTGTACATTCCAGCCCGAGGTCATCCACATCGGCTCCAACTACTACGCACCGATCACTGATCACAACCCCTGTCACGGTGGGACTGGGACGAGGCGGCGGAGTCGGACGCGGCCGTCGCGTCGGCGGAGGCCTCGGGGTTACTCCAGGAGTAGCCGTAGGAGTGATAGTTGGCGAGGGATTAACCGTCGGGCTAGGGGTAGCTGTGGAGATAGGCGTAGCCGTCGGCGTTGGAGTAACAGGTGGAGTCGGAGTAGCCGTAGCAGTCGCTGTAGGTGTTGGCGTAGGTGATACGCTCGGTGTTACACTAGCTGTTGGCGTTGGGGAAGGTGTCCCTCCTGGCAGGGCGAAGGCATACACCTTGTTGTCTCCAGCGACGTAAATGCGGCCGCGGGCTGCAATGCCGGTCGTGCTGTATGAGTGCGTGCCCGCCATCAGTTCGTTCGTGCCGCCACCGGCATAAACAACGGCCCCAGTATCTCCATCGTAACCATGCAATCGCTGGTCGCCGCCGGCGCCTACCACCCAGACGATCATGTTATTAGTGCCGTCCGTCGAGGTGGCAAAAGGCGACCCGCATCCGTTCCGGCTCACATCCCATCCAACCTCGATGGTAGGTGGAGTGGTTGCAGTAATGCGGAAAGCCCGAAGTTTGTCGGCGGCGGCGCGCAAAGCAACATACGTGCTTTGATTAGTTCGGTAGGCGGCCGCTGCCTGGATTATGAAACTAAACGATTCTTGTGCTGATGCTATTGGTGCGGTGATACCACCGAGGTTATCGCGATTAAGTAGATATGCGTTTTGGTCCTTGCCCATCGCGACGACGAGACGGGAGGGTGTTGCATCCGGCACGTCCACAAGCAATGGGCCCGAGGCTCCAAGATCGGCATCCTGACTGTCGAGAGTCTGCCAATTGGTAGGCGCCCAATAATCGCTGGTATTACCGCTAAAAACCGGGCCCGGTTGAAAGCGAATCACTGCCTCGCCGCCGCTCCAGGTGCCTCCAGCGTCGATAGTGTTACCGGTCGTAACGAAAGGATTGTTGCCGTCGCTGGCGATGCCGCCCACTCCCCAAATGGCTCCACCGGTGGCGCTGCCCGCGGTGGCTGCGGCCCAAGCTGTAACGCTGGCCGGATTATTTATCGGTACTCCCACGAGCCAGCCATGATAAAGGTCGCAATCCCCCATGCTGCCATACCCGACATAAAGAATGTTGCCTATGATCGCCAACGCTGGGCGTTGCTGTTGGATCGCTGCAATGAAGTGCAGGCCGTTGAACTGAGCCATCAGCTCCACATCCACCGGCCACCCTGAATTGATGGCGCCCGTGTCCACGTTAAGGGAAATAATGTAATGTTTTATGGTTGTGCCGCCATCGGGCGTGACCATTGCGTTCAGAAAGAGCGCCCGCGAATTAAGATCGACCACAGGCGTACCGATGATGCCCATGGAACCAACTTCGGTGCATTGGAGATCCGGTGCCGGCACTGGAGCGCCCACGTTCCTCTGCCAGATAATACTTCCATCAACACTGTCCAGCGCATACACATTGTTCGACTCCGTCACTGCAATGATCATTGGGCCGTTTGGACCGCTCTCGATGTAAAGCGGCTGAGCGTAAACGTTGCCTACGATCGCACCGTCAAAGCTTAGGTCACGCGTCAGGTTCGCGGCAGCGGATTGCGTGAAGGCTGAATCAGTATAAAGGCCACTACGCTTACCATCGTTGTGATACTGGGTGACGTCGACCTGCGCGTTTGCTGTAAGAATTGTACTACACAACCCTACAGCAAGGACGACCGTTCGAAAAAGAATTATACGTTTCACGGCTTCGCGGTGATAGCACCGCGTCCCTTACGGCAGTGCAGCGACTGTTGTCAAGGACTAGATGGTAGCAATAAAAGCAGCTGTGTTAACTTTTCCGACAGTCCTTGTCTTAGCTTGTGCGATAGCTTTGAATCGGTTGCGTGCGGAGATGTAGCTGCCGCGTCGCGTCCGGCACCACCTCGATCGAGTACCTACCCATGTTTGCCACGTTCACCGTTTGGCGTCATCTTCAGCCACCTTAGCGAAGAGTAAGAGCAGCTAAGCGAGAAGTCGATCCAGCTTCCAGTGTAGTGGCAGCTGTGCTGAATGCATGTAAGCGAACCCGTTGGCAGGCGACGCTTGCCTCTGCGGGGGGAACAATTGCTGCGGCGACTTCTCAACGCGGGTGACAACGCCGGGTTTTGCCGGAACTAGCTCGCGTAATTACCCAATGAGCCTCAATCACGATCACGCATCACCGGGGATGCAGAATCTAAGAAAGAGGCCGCGGCGTTGGGCGCCCGCGCGTTGCGGGGCGTGATCTCGGTGTGGGTGTTGCTCTGGGGATAGGGGTT
>QHOR01000332.1:2849-6507 GCA_003219395.1 Verrucomicrobiota bacterium
TGTGGCGCTCCCTGTCGGTGTGGCCGTAGCTGTAGGTGTAGGCGGAACAGTTGGTGTCGGTGTGACACTTGGGATGGGAGTGGCAGTAGGAGTAGGACTGGGTGTAGGTGTAGATGCTCCTCCCGGCACTGCGAAAGCATATACCTTGTTGTCCCCGGCAACGTAGATCCGCCCGCGGGCAACAATTCCGGTAGTGCTGTACGAATGCGTCCCCGCCATCAATTCGTTCGTGCCGCCACCGGCATAAACAACAGCGCCTGTACCGCCATCGTAACCGTGTAATCGTTGGTCGCCCGGAAAGCCATTAGTCGCCGTGCCAACCGCCCAGACAATCATGTTATTGGTGCCGTCCGTCGACGTAATAAAAGGCGAACCGCATCCGTTCTGTCCTACGCTCCAACCGTTGACGGTGTCGATTTGAGGTGGGCTGGTTGCAGTGATGCGGAAACTCAAAAGCTCAATTTTGCTAGCGCGACAAGCAACATACGTGCTTTGGTTAGTCCGGTAAGTGGCCGCTGCCTGCGTGAACCCTTGATCGGTAATATGAAAGAAATGCAGCGGCGTAGTGATGCCGCCGAGGTTGCTGCGATCAAGCAGATAACCAGCGCCATCCTTGCCCATTGCAACCACGAGCTGGGAGGGCGTTGCGCCTGGCACGTCGACAAGCAATGGACCGGAGCCACCCAGATCTAAGTCTCCGTTGTCCAGGTCGTGCCAGTTTTCGGGCGTCCAATAATCGGTGGCGTTACCGCTAAAGATCGGACCCGGTTGGAAACGAATCACTGCTTCACCGCCGCCCCAAATCTCTCCGGTGTTAAACGTGTTACCCGTAGTAGCGAAGGGATTCACGCCATCACTTGCGACCCCTCCAACGCCCCATATAGCGCCGCCGATAGCGCTGGTGGCCCATGCTGTCACCGCGGCAGGATTATCTATCGGCACTCCCACTAACCAGCCATGATAGAGGCTACAATCCATCATACTTCCATACCCAACGTACAGAATGTTGCCCACAATACCGAGTGCCGGTCGTTGTTGTTGAATTTCCGCAGTGAAGTTGATTCCATTGTATGAAGCCGTCGCCTCCACATCCACGGGCCAGCCCGGGTTTATGTGGCCTGTGTCTACATTAAGAGAGAAGATAAGATGTTTCTTGGTTGTCCCACCATCCGGCGTGCTCATCGCGTCCAAAAAGAGCGCCCGCGAAGCAAGATCAACGACAGGTGTGCCGGTGATGCCCATTGTATCAAATTTTGCAGGGCATATCAGATCGTCTAACGATACCGGCGGGCCCACATTTCGTTGCCAAATAATACTGCCGTCGGCAGCATCCAGCGCATACACGTTGTTTGATTCAGTCACGGCAATAACCATGGCGCGGTCGCCAGGACCCCCTTCGATGTAAAGCGTGTAAAGCGGTTGCGCATAAATGCTACCGACGATCGTGCCGTCAAAGCTCAGGTCACGCGTCAGGTTCGCGGCAGCGGATTGCGTGAAGGCTGAATCAATATAAAGGCCACTACGCTTACCATCGTTGTGATACTGGGTGACGTCGACCTGCGCGTTTGCTGTAAGAATTGTACTACACAACCCTACAGCGACCAGTGAACAGATGGAAGATGAAGGTTTCAAGCGTCCCTATTCGCAATTCCCACCCCCGCATCTACCACAACCGCTTGCCTACCTGTCAAGCGTTGAGGTAAATAATTTGTATGAAGGAGCACAGCGCCGTGTCAAACTTTCCGACAGAGCTCGTCGGGCCCCGAGCGATCGGCGTGCGAATTCGGTAATCACACGTCGCTACTTACGCATCACCGAGAATTCAGATCTACGGCCGAGGCGGGGGAGTCGGACGCGGACGGCGTGTCGGGCGCGGTCTGGGCGTTGCTCTTGGAGTAGCGGTCGGACTGACGCTTGGCGAAGGAGTACTGGTAGGGGTCGGCGTGACAGTAGATATAGGTGTAGCCGTCGGCGTTGGGGTTGGGGTTGGGGTTGGGGTTGGACTACCAACCGGCGTCGACGTTGCAGTCGCAGTAGGAGTAGGAGTCGCCGTGGGTGTTACGCTCGGTGTTGGCGTAGGTGTTGGCTTACCCCCTGGCACATTGAACTTAAAAACCTTGTCATCGTTGGCCACGTAAATACTGCCACGAGCTACTATGCCACTGTTCCATTTGCGGTCGCCGGTCATCAATTCGTTAGCGCCGCCGCCAGCATAAACAACGTCACCCGTGTCGCCATTGTAACCATGCAAGCGATGGTCGCCTTGGGCGCCAACCACCCATACGATCGCGTTATTGGTACTATCCGTCATGGTAACCCACGGCGAGCCCTGGCCGCTCTGGCTCGCAGTCCAAGCGGGCACTATGTTCGGCGGACTTGTTGCGGTAATCTTATAGGCCTTAATTTGGTTATCGGCTCGAAAAACAAAATATGTTCCCTGTGCCGTAGTGTAGGTGGCAGATGATTGACCTCTTAAGGTGCCGTCGACGCCTGCCGAGACGACCGATCCGGCGACGCCTCCAAGATTGTCACGATTAACCAGATAAGCATTGCCATCTTTACCTAAGGCTAAGACCAGGTGCGAAGGAGTCGCGCCAGGCACATCAATGAGAATGGCACTACAGCCGCCCAGATCGGTGTCGCTTTGGTCGAGCGACTGCCAATTGGCCGGCGCCCAGAAGTCAGTAGGGTTGATAGTAAAGGTTGCCACGGGTCTCCAGCGTTTGTGAACGTATTCCCAGTGATGACAAACATGTTAGTCCCGTCGCTGGCGACACCTGAATGCCCCCAGATGCCACCGCCTTCTGCCGCCGTGCGCCACGCGGCCACCGTCGAAGGGTTGTCGATATGTACGCCAACCACCGAGCCGTGATAATCGCCACAGTCACCGAAATATCCAGAGTAAGGAACGTACACAATGCCGTTTACAACAGCCAGCGCACCTCGATCCTCGTGTACCGGGGAATCAAATCCCGGTACAGCGGTAGTCACATCCACCGGCCAGCCGGTATTTGTCGCGCCAGTGTCCACGTTCAATGAGTAAATGAAATGTTTGATGGGACTACCTTGGATTAATGCATCGAACAGAAGCGATCGCGACGCCAGATCGACGACAGGTGTGCCAATGATTCCAACCGGATTGATGTTCCCGCAAGGAAGACCTGAAGTTACGGCAGGGCCAATGTCGGTGCGCGACCAAATTGCAGTGCCGGTCGTAGCATTGAGCGCATATACGTTATTCGATGCCGTCACGACGATGACCATCGGACCGTTCGGACCGCCCTCGATATAGAGCGGCTGCGCGTGAACATTGCCGCTGATTGTGCCATTGAATCCCATGTCGCGAGTTAGATTAGCTGCGTTCCCGGGTGTGAACGCGGCGTCGATATAGAGACCGTCCCGAGACACATGATTGTTTTTCTGGGTAACGTTGACCTGCGCGCCTGCCGGAAGGAGCGCAGTCCACAAGACAGTGACGACGATCGAGAAAGCGAGAATTAGATGTTTCATACGTTGGGATCGAAAATACCGCGCCCTCTTCTACAACAGCACGCAGGTTGTTTGTCAAGATCACGGCGACCAATTCCGAGCAGAAAAGTAACGCGACCGTCAATTTTCGCGATTTGATCGAACCGAAACAGGATTGGTTGCCACGACG
>QHOR01000171.1 GCA_003219395.1 Verrucomicrobiota bacterium
GGTAACTGGGATGAAGTCGTAACAAGGTAGCCGTAGGGGAACCTGCGGCTGGATCACCTCCTTTCTAAGGAGAAAGGCTGCGCTCCGTGATTCGTTGAAACGTGAAAACGTTGAAGCGAAAAATGGAAAGCGTCAGCACAGGTCGACGGCTAACTCCGGGAGCTCATCAATTGATAGTTCTTGGACATGCCGTGAAGACTTTGGAATCGAAAGAAACCAAAGCTTCAAAGGAGATCACGATAACGCACAATTCAGTCTTTGCTGCACATCGACTGCAATGCCGGATGACGATTCACAAGATCGATATCCGGCATTTTTCTTTTTTGACCAATCATCCCGTTTTCACTCGGCGGAAGTGGAGAAATCTGCCGAACATTTCTGGTTTCAGGTTCACATGCCGTTAGCGACGCTCTATTTTTCCAGCGCTGAAACATGCCCGGCGGCAAGCTGCCATCGCCCATCGCGCTTGACCAGTGTGTCCGTGAACTGCACCACGTGATCGAATGCTTTGCCTTCCGATGTTCCTTTGACGCGCGTTTTTCCGAGCACAACCGCCATGTTGTCGCCGTAGAGTCGCGCAATCATGTCGTAATTCTCGAACACGTCGTAATGCACTTTCCCACTGCGCAGCTCGTTGATCTCATCCGCTCGCGTGCTTACATCGCCATTCGAAAGCGTGAGCGTGAAGTCAGCAGTCAGCACGTGCTCGAGCGCGGCAGGATCCGCATCGAGGAATGCTTTGCACGCATCGTGTTCGAACTGCAGCACCTCTTTTTCGGCAGACGTTTCCGCAACCGCGAGTCGACAGAACGAAGCAGCCAACAGAGCGATAACCATCCCGGTCTTCAGATTGTACGCTGGCATAAGTTCAGTTTTTATTGACTAGGAAGGATACTTTTCGAATTTTCGCAGCGCCGGATTCATTTGATCCCATGGATGCGCGTCTGATGTCCACACATCCACTTGCGGGTTGAACCAACTCGGATCATCCAGGCTGGCAACTCTGATCGCCACAATATCTGGGTTTGCGTCATTCCTGGCCAGAATCGGCGAGCCGCAGTCAGCACAAAAGCCTCGATGCGTCTTTCCACGAAGCGCAGTGAACCTTGCGAGAGCTTAAAACTTTCCTTCGGCACGATGACGAAAGACGAAAACGCGCCTCCACTGGATCGCTGGCAATCCCGACAGTGACAGTGAAGCATTAAAAGCGGTTCTGCCTTGGATTCGTAGCGAATCGCGCCGCAAGCGCATCCGCCGGAAACGGGTGTGGTGATCTTTTTCATAAGGTTACTGTACGCTTCATGTGTCCTTTACCATTTCTTGTCATATCGCTGTTGTTATTTGCCACGACAGGTGACGCGGTTACGGCACGACTCCCAGCTGTCGCATCAAGGTCAGCTCGTCCGTGACTCCAGTGCTCGGCGATGCGTCCATCGCGGAGTGCTAACACTCGACGGTTGTTTCCATCTATCTCTTACGCTCCTTACTATTTTGTTTGGCGGTGTTTGTTTATCGTTTGGTATTTCTCGTTCGTTCACTGATAAACCGAATGAACCGTTGACTTCAGAACAGTCAGTGCTCGCCCTTGGTGAGCTCGGGACTCTTAGGAATTCTTGTCGAAGCCTGACCAAATACGTAGCGACAGCCATTGGGAGTACGAACATAGGTGTCGCTAAACCACAGTTTGTAGTCGAACGCCTTGCCATCTTCGGTTCCCCTGGCCCACAACAAAGCAGTCACCACAGCGGTATCGTCCCACACGCGGACGGTTTGGTTGGTTTCCTCCTGGCGTTCATAACTCACACGCTTGTTTCGGGCTTCCTCCAGTAGATCAGCTTTGGTGTAGGTTTTGCCAAGACCTGTGACTAATACAAAGTTATCAGCTAAAATCCGGTTCATTGTGGCCACATCATTGTTCTTTACAGCCGCCTGATACTCGGTATCGAGTGCCGCGACAATCCGTTCGTCATCGCCTGAACATTGACCTTTTTTCGCGGGGGCTAGCATGAGAGCCATCCCGATTACAAACGGGACCGACCGGTTCACATTCAAAACGCGTTTCGCGGCGTTCTTCCTTCTTCTACATCGTGGAGGTCCATCCACGTTTGGATATCATCGCGATCGCCGAAACCTGCTCGCTTCTTGGCTGCCTGCAGGTCCGCGCTGGCCTCATCTCGCCAGCCACGTTTTCTTAAAAACGCATTCCAGATCGCGATCTCCTCTTCGTTAGGCCGTCGGCCGCGCTCAAAGCACCATTCGAGAATTTCCTCATCGGATCCGCCCTTCAAAGTTCGCTCCACAAGCTCGTCGTAATTTACTCCGAGAAACCTCGTGCAGCGGGAGTCGAACAAAGTGGGATCCTCCACACCGACGAAGTAGTCCGAGGGTAAACGGCCCGCCGCATGGAGCCGAATTTTGTCCAGCATTCGGGAAAAATAGATCAGGCCTTTCGTCTGAATATAGTCACTACAGGGATTCTGTGTTTGCATTCAAAGAAAAGCTTGTAGCCGTATGGCCGAGAGTCAACGATCCACTTCGCCCGAAGCGGCCATACCACTTCGACACTAGCTTGCGCAGACGGGCAGTTGGCATAATTAGCGTAATTTGAATAGTGAAAAAAGTTCCAGGTAAAAAAACGGGTAGGAAGCAGCGGCGACGTCACTCGATCATGGCTTTTGAAATGGTTCAGCTTGACCGCGCTTCCCATGAACCTCTCCATGAACAACTGTACCGGCAGATTCGCGATGAATTGGTTTCAGCAAGCTTCAACCATAATTCTTCACGACTCCCCTCCTCTCGCGAGCTTGCGATTGACCTGGGAGTATCGCGATTCACTGTGAACGTCGCCTTCTCGAGACTTCATTCGGAAGGTTATCTCCAATCGAAAATCGGATCCGGCACGTTCGTGGCGGATCCCTTACCCGAAACTTTCCTAAGTGCGCGAGCGGCAAGGGCAGAGCCACATACACAACGTCCACCCCGTGTTTCCGATCGAGTAAAGGGTATCCCAGACCAGCGGGTCGGTCATCAATTTGATTTCGGAATCGCCGGCCCACCAGGCGTCACGTTCGTCCCTGCCGTCGCAGCGCTTGACGAATTTCCGATCGCAGTTTGGGAGCGACTCAGAGCAGAAGTTCTTGCACAAAAGGGAGCGCATCTGCTCCAGTATGCCTCAAGCCGTGGTGAACCTGACTTGCGCAAAGCGCTGGCGACTTATTTGTGTGATTACAGAGGCGCGCGTTGTCACCCGGACCAGATCATCATTACCGCTGGAACGCAGCAGGCGATGATGATCAGCGCGATGGCCCTGGTAAATCGCGGAGAGGTTGCATGGATGGAAGATCCGGGATTTTACCAGGCTCGCCGAGCTTTTGGCTTTGCAGGCGCGATCGTTGTTCCACAGCCTGTTGATCGGGAAGGGATCACCATCACGCGGTCGTCCCGACAGCGGTCGCCGAAAATCATCTATGTTACTCCTTCTCATCAATTCCCACTTGGTATGACCATGAGCCTGGCGCGGAGGACGGCATTGATCGATTTTGCCCGCACCTGCGACGCTTACATTTTCGAGGATGATCACAACTCGGAATTTCGGTACACCGGTCCCCCGCTCCCATGCCTGCAGGGGCTTGATAACGCCGGCCGGGTTATCTATGCCGGCACAATGAGTAAAATTCTCTATCCATCTCTGCGCCTGGGTTACATCCTTGCACCAGAGCGATTGATCGAGCCAATGATTAAGGTTCGCGCAGTGATGGATCAACATTCACCCGCAATCGATCAGGCCACACTCGCTCGATTTTTGACGGAGGGATTTTTCCTCAGTCACATCAAGCGGATGCGGAAACTGTATTCTGACCGACGAGAATACTTCGTCGAACAATTCAACGCTTTGTTGAGCAAGCATTTTATGCTGGAGATTCCCGAAGCCGGGCTGCATTTTGTTGCCTGGCTGCGGCGAAAAACAGACTTACCGCTGATCACCAATGTCTGCAAAGAAATCGGCATGAGGCCGTCACCATTGTCATCCTGCTTTATGAAAGCGGAGCCGGAAGCCGCACTTACTTTCGGGTTCGCGGCGTGGTCGCGCGCGCAGATTCGAGAAGGTCTCAGCAAATTTGCTGCGGCGCTTAATTCGAAATTGAATTAGCTAGTTAGCGATACGCCAACGCGTAGGGCCGGTTCTTCACGAACCGGCGGGGCATCATTCCATTGCCCTGTGAGCTCACGAAGAGGCTCTCCACGACCCTCGTTGGTCGCTTACTCCAAGCGGGAATTAGAAATGGCACGTACCGAACCGTCGAAGTGGCTATGGTAGCGACCCACAAGCAATCCCTAAGGTGTGGTATGAAAATTAACAAAGGAGACAAATATGATTACACAATTGATAACTAAAAGATTTAGTCCAACTCTCGGCATTGTTGTGGCTGCTATCTGCTGCGCAGTACCTTTAGCGCCAACACACGCACAGAGACTGGAAACAACAAAGTCAAAAACGCTGTATCAAGTGTCGACTCTGCCCGATTTCGGCGGAACGAGTAGCGGAGGAAACAGCATCAATGACCAAAGCTGGGTCGCAGGCTATTCAAGGCTGGTGGATAGGAATCGGCACGCCACGCTGTGGCGAAACAGCTTGCTCACCGACCTCGGCACACTTGGCGGACCAAACAGCAGTGTCACGTGGAATGTGAAAAATACGTCGGGAATGATCGTCGGCATTTCTCAAACCGCCGATCCCGAGCCTAACGGAGAGGCCTGGAGTAGCGCGGCCTTCTACAGTACACCTAACAATGTCGGATATATCAATCTCGGCTTTGTCTGGCAAAACAATCAGATGAGGGGGCTTGCCCCGTTCCCAGGGGGAAATAACGGTTTTGCAACCGGGGCCAACAACTTCGGTCAGGTAGTCGGATGGGCGGAGAATGGAGTTCACGACCCCACCTGTTGCTGCACTCAAGTGCTGCAGTTTCGCCCGGCAGTATGGGACACTGGATCGGGAGACCAGATCCATGACCTACCTCTGCTCACAGGCGATACGTCGGGAGCCGCGACTGCGATCAATGACAATGGTCAGATCGTGGGCATCTCGGGTATTTGCGACCAGGCTGTTGGAAGGCGTACGGCCAAGCACGCCGTGCTCTGGGAAAATGGCACCGTGACGGACATTTATCCAAATGCGCCAGCGCCATGGTGGAATACGCCCACGGCAATCAATCAACGCGGCGATGTCGTCGGATTTGCTGGCGACCCGGCCTTTGTTGAAGGTGACGTCTTACACGCTTTCATGTGGACCAGAGAGGATGGTATCCGGGAGCTGAAACCCTTGCCAAACCGTACACCACAACATGTAGACAGTGAGGCCTACGGGATTAATGAAGCGCGGCAGGTGGTCGGCGTCTCGTGCGACGCAGACCAGGTTGATTGTCGTGCCGTTATTTGGGATCACGGCAACACGCCGACAGACCTCAACGATCTCAAAGGCAGCTATTCTGGATTTCTCGCGCTCGCGAAAGACATAAATAACAAAGGAGAGATTACAGGTAGAGCTATCGACTCAATGGGGGCATTAAAGGCCTATTTGGCGGTTCCTGTTGGACGGAAATAACCCAGAGAAAATTCGTCCGCTTTCCCGCAAACGCAGCTTTGCCTGTTCAAAGGAGGAGACGATGGCCGGATGGCGGTACATATGGCCATCCGGCCTCGGCATTCGCCAAAACGACAATGACCAGCAGGTGCGCTCTCCTGATATTTGCAATCTTCAGTCGACAATCTAAAGTCGACAATTTACAAGGGGGCATAGCTCAGTTGGTAGAGCGCCAGCTTTGCAAGCTGGAAGTCAGGGGTTCGAATCCCCTTGCCTCCAGTTTATTTTCGATTTGCGATTTTCGATTGTCGATTTAAGTAAATGCGCGCCGCGTGCGCCACGAAAAACAAATTGAAAATCGGCAATCGAAATTCGAAACTTCCGGCGCGTAGCCGCCAAGCGGGCCTGTAGCTCAGTTGGTTAGAGCATGCGCTTGATAAGCGCAGGGTCACTGGTTCGAGCCCAGTCAGGCCCATTTTCTCTTTCGGTAATTAGAACTGAAAGTAAACAAATGGCACTTGGCCGGTCGCCGGGAATAGTTCGAGCGCGAGAAAAGCGCAAACGTACGCGGGAACCTGAATGCGTGCCGGTTGCAATGCGAGGCGGTCAATAAACTGAGCGCGTTCCTGCGCGACCGCCAAAAACAGGGAAATAAAAATCAGCATGATCGTCCCGGTTGTTAGCAAAAATTCACCTGGAATGTGTTGCAAACCGAATAGCGCATCCAATACGTACCCGCTCGACTGAAGTGTCCTTGGACGAAAGAATGCCATACTTACCGTGCAGGAGAGAAACATCAGTCCTATACTAAACGGCACAAAGTAACGTTTTTTCATTACCTCGGAGATCGCCGTCCATTTTGTCGCTCGATCAAAGAGGCGGTACCCGATTAGCAAGACACCGTGATATGCTCCCCAAGCTACAAATGTCCAATTAGCTCCATGCCATAATCCTACGAGTATCATGACAATCATCAGGTTGCGGTACAAGGCAAAGTGTCCTTTCCTTCCTCGGCTAAATGGCATAAACAGGTAGTCTCGGACCCATGTGGACAGAGTTATATGCCACCTCTGCCAGAAGTCCGGTGGATTTCTGGCGAGGAATGGCCGGGCAAAATTCAGTGGAAACTCAAAGCCCAGCAGCTTTGCGCAGCCGCGGGCGATATCGGTATAACCAGAAAAATCGAAAAACACTTGCATGAAGAAAGCGATGCAACCGGACCATGCGGCCAGCCAGCCCGGGTGTGCCGCCGGATTATTGAAGTATCTGTCCGACACGACGGCGAATCGATCGGCAAACACCATTTTCTTAATCAGACCAGCCAGAACAAGGATGATACCGCTTTGGACCATGATTGCTGTGGGCCGACGCCAGAATTGAATTTGTGAGATGAATTGCCTTGCTCGAATGATTGGCCCCGCAATGAGGTGAGGGAAAAACGCGATGAACAATGCGTAGTCGACGAAGCTTCTCACCGCCTTCATCTTTCCCCAATAGACGTCGATGGTGTACGAAAGGCTGGCAAAGGTATAGAAGCTGACGCCTACAGGAAGAATAATTTGCAATACAACGGATGATTCAGAGACGTGAAGCAATCTGGCCAGCGAGCCTGCAAAAAAATCGTAATACTTAAAGAAGCCAAGAATACCGAGATTCACTACGAGACTGACGACAAGTAACAGTTTCTTGCGGCGACCGCTGGCCGTCTCCAGCAGTATGCCGAGGAAGTAATCGACTACTGTGGAGGTAACAATCAACACAATGAATCGTGGATCCCACCACATGTAAAAGATGTAACTCGCGCCCAGGAGCAGGAACTTGCCGATGCGAAACGGAACGCTGTAAAACAGGCTGGTCACGATCAGGAAGAAGATCCAATATTGAAAGCTGTTAAATAACATAGGCTAGCAGTGTTATGTTATAGCTAGTTGCCTTGCTCCGTTGGCCCGTTACTTAACCTCTGAGAGCTGGGACGAAAAACGTTCGAGACCTCGCAATCTGTGGTGAAGTGGCCCACTGCCATGCTTGAGTGGGAACGAATGCGTCCATCAGAATTGACCGACCGCAGGCGCTGTAATAACTCAGCTACTAATGTTTCGGTGAATTGTTGCCGGCCCTTCGCGTTAAGATGGAACCCGTCAAAGTAGTATTCGGGTTTCTCGAGAAAATCGAATGTTTGTTCGGGCACGGAAAAAACAGCCTTGTGAGGCGTGATGCCGGGAAACACAGCATGGAATGTCATCGAAGCTCCCGGCAGCCCGGCAAATGGCCCTCGAGGTACGGGAGTAAGGACGATCTTCGTCGAACTAGCCGAGTAACGATTCAAAATTCGCTGAATCCCCTCGCGTTGCATTCTCAAAAAATCTTGTGTCTCCGATTGAGACGGCTTGGTCAGGCTATCTCTGATGGCTTCTCTCTGAGCCTCAGTCAATCGTGGTGGAAAAGTCACTTGGCCTGTATTGGGATCATAGGAGGTGCCCACGATATCGTAATTCCGGCCTTGGTAGAGATTGCGCGATTGTACTCTCCTGGGCTCTCGTTGAATGCTTCGGAAACGTGCCATGGGATCTTCGAGAAAATCGACAACATCGCTCTGAAATGCCGAGCCTCGCAGAATGCACGCTGTAAATGCTCTACAACGACCCGACCATCGCTGAAAAGCGGACGCAAAATTGAAGCAGTCGGCATAACGTAAGAGCGGCGCTGCCATGGAAATTCTCAAATTGTCAGCGCTGTGTGGTTCAAAGCCGACGCCATAGGGAACCACAATCGCCGAGTAGCGATTTCCCGCAGGATCGACGTCGCGTAGCATATAGTCCCAAATGTTCACGGCGGAAGCTGGTTCCGCGAGATTCACGAACTTCAATCCATCGACAGAGCTGAGTGTATCAGCAACCGCAGCGGAGAACCCTTCTGCCATTCTCGAGTCACCGAGAACCAGCACTTCTTTGAGGCCCGATGAAATACGATTTTTTTCGGCTCGTGTAATGGCTGCCATTCGTCCGGCGTAAGATTCAGGTGCCAGAATCGAGGTGTAGAGCTCTGTATGAAATACCAGGCCGTCCACACATATGAAGGCAGCAGCACCGAGCAGCAGATTTCGCGTAACGTGAAGCGGATGCGGCGAGCTAGCTGGCTCGATCGGAAATTTTGTCCGCACCTGTCCTGTCGAGCTCAAGTAAAGCGCGGTATACAAAATCACAAGGAGCACCGCAGCCAGCAAGTAGCGCATTTGATGCCGAGACAGGCCTGTACGTTGGGAAAGAGCTTCGGATTCTGTAGCGACGCCGGAAACGTTTACTGATCCGAGCAATGTCCGCCGTTCAGCCTCTCGGTAGAGTTCGAAAACATAATTACCTCTCCGGATCCACGAGATACTCTGGCTACCTTCGGGAGCGGTAGCGACAAGCGCCGGCGCTCGACCGTTTACCTTCACAAAAACAAAACCCTGCGATCCATCGCCAGTATTCCAGGCAATAACTGTACTCGCGACGCCATCACTGACTTTGACCCGGGTTGGCGTCGCTGTAATTCGGGCGGCATCTTTAGCCCCGAGACGCCCCGCGCCTTGTTGACTGGTGTTTTCGGCAATACACGGCGCTCCCAAACAAAGCACGAGCCAAATTGCCGTCGTAGAACAAATCCAGAGCAGATTCGCGAAGCCCCAGGAACCAACCGTGGAAGGCAACGACGCCCCAACACCGGTAACCTTCTCTGTCATGGAACGAACATTTGAATTTGCAGGTTTAGCACCGCCAGTGATGTTTCAACGTGCGGCCTGACACGGTACGATTGGCGCTTCCCAAGGAGCACAAGGGACAAGCTCGAGTAAAGACGCGAACGGATGTAGTCCTTCAACTGCGATCAGCATGCACATTGATTATTTCATTAACTCTCTGACAAAGGCAAGCAGCGGACAACGGCGCCTAACATCACGGTTGAGCGCTCGAGTCGACAGATGCTCTTTCGCGCTTAATTGACCGAGGGATCCCAAAGACTGCACCGATTAGCAGACCGAGAATCGCGCCACCACTATCGATTGCGATATCGGTTGCCGAAGCGCCCCGGGACGCGACGAACGTTTGATGAAATTCGTCCGTGGCAGCCACAAACAGGCAGGCACCCCAGACACTCAGATAAACGATCGGTAGCCACCGCTTCCAATTCGTCATCAAAATTGCAGCGCGAAGCAAAAGCACAGCCAGAACAGCGTACTCGCCAACATGCGCGGACTTTCGAATCATGAAGTGAGTCGCCGCAAGTGTCTCCGGCGAAATATCCGGTTTAAGCCGGCGCAAAAACGGAAGTATAAATCGGGATGTGTGCTCAGCCGACATTTGATCGATCGATCCAAGGAAAATCACGCCAAGCCAGATCAGTAACGGCAAGCAATATTTGAGAAAGGAATTCATTGAGCCGTCATACAACAGTTTTGCATTGGGTGTTGCGCAACTTACAATCAGCCGATTTGAAATCCGAAATTTCCAGTCCCCTCACCGCGGACGGCGCCTGGAGACTGAGTTCGGAAAAAAATTACCGCCGCAAAGATCTATCGGAGAATCATGGGAAATAGTAGATCGCCCGGAAGCACAGAGCATCGTGCGCAACGGCCCGCTGCGCGGAAAAACTTTGCACGAACTGTGGACCCGATATCGGGACGAAATCTTTGGACAGATTGCTGATTCTCCACGTTTTCCGCTGTTAGTGAAGCTGCTTGACGCTCACGACAAGCTTTCATTGCAAGTGCATCCGCCTGAAGGGCTCGCCCGCAGATTAGGAGGCGAACCGAAAACCGAGTTCTGGTACGTTGCTTCAGCCAATCCGGGGGCTGAGCTTTACCTCGGGTTTCGTGAATCGATCACGCGAGATCAGTTTAACAGCGCGGTCCGCGATGGAACGGCAGCCGATTACGTTCATAAGGTTCCGGTCAAAACAGGCGACGCAGCGTTTCTTCCTTCAGGACGCCTACATGCTCTGGGCGCGGGTAACTTGCTGATAGAAATCCAGCAGAACA
>QHOR01000172.1 GCA_003219395.1 Verrucomicrobiota bacterium
TGGAGAAATGCACCTTCTGTGTCCAACGCATCGAAGAAGCAAAAATCGCCGCGCTCGCCCGCGCCGGCGCTTCCCCGGACACGCTGATCCCGCGCGATTCATTCACCACCGCCTGCGCACAGGCGTGTCCGACCGAGGCGATTGTCTTTGGCGATATCAAGGATCCTGAAAGCCGTGTGTCCAAAATGAAACAGCAGGATCGGAATTACCGGATTCTTGAATATTTGAACGTGGTCCCGCGAGTCAGTTATCTCGCGCGCATTCGCAATCCGAACCCGAAGATGCCCGATGCGGAAAATATTGGGATCGCAACTTTTGAAGAGAAATCAGCATGAGCGATTGGGGATTTTCGATATTGCGTTGTAGCCACGTGCCTGTGGCACGTTCTCTCCGGACGGGCCACAGGGTCGTGGCTACAGCTCCTGTTCACGATCCGCACTCCGCAGTCCGCAATCCACAATCCTCCACCTGATTATGGACGGAGCACCAACAGCACCGGAGATGACGGGAACGGTCGAGCAACAAGTGGCCCGCGTACCGCTTGTTCTGCACCGGCGCAACTTCAGTTGGTTGACAGAACGGATCTCCGGAGTGGCGGAACAACCCGCACCGCGCTGGTGGTGGGTGGCCTTCGCTATCACCTCAAGCATCGCGACCTTCGGGCTGTTTTGCATTGGATATCTAATTTCCACCGGCGTCGGCACGTGGGGAAATCAAATCCCCGTCGGCTGGGCGTGGGACATTACAAATTTCGTTTTCTGGATCGGTATCGGACACGCCGGCACCCTGATCTCAGCCATCCTGTTCCTGCTCCGACAAAAGTGGCGTACTTCGATCAACCGGTCTGCCGAGGCAATGACCCTTTTTGCAGTTATCTGCGCGGCGGTTTTCCCGGGTATTCACGTCGGCCGGTTCTGGATGGCGTGGTACCTGGCGCCAGCGCCTAACAACTGGGCGATCTGGCAAAATTTCCGCAGCCCGCTGATGTGGGATGTGTTTGCGGTCTCGACCTATTTCACTGTCTCGGTGCTATTTTGGTACACCGGTTTGATTCCGGATTTGGCGACGTTGCGCGATCGAGCAACCACAAAGGTCAGAAAGTTTCTTTTTGGAATTTTTGCTTGCGGCTGGCGTGGCTCAAATCGCAATTGGCGCCATTACGAGATGGCCTATCTGCTTCTGGCCGGTCTTTCCACGCCACTGGTCCTTTCAGTGCATAGCGTCGTATCCTTCGATTTCGCAACCTCGGTCTTACCAACGTGGCACACGACAATCTTTCCGCCTTATTTCGTGGCGGGCGCGATCTTCGGCGGGTTCGCCATGGTGCTGACCCTTCTGCTTCCGGCGCGTGCCATATTCAAATTGCACGATGTAATTACTCCCCAACACGTCGATAAAATGGCGAAAATCATTTTATTGACGGGCTCCTTCGTGGCCTACGCCTATGCGATGGAGTTTTTTGTAGCCTGGTATAGCGGCAACTCGTACGAGCGATTCGCCTTTTGGAACCGTATCTTCGGGCCCTATTGGTGGTACTGGTGGTTCGGCATGCTTTTCTGCAATTGCCTTTCGCCGCAGCTTTTCTGGTTCAAGTGGTGCCGGCGGAATGTGTTTGTCGTCTTTTTCGTCTCGATGTGCGTGAACGCGGGCATGTGGTTTGAGCGTTTCATCATTATTGCCGGCGGTTTGACCCGCGATTTCCTGCCCTCCTCATGGCGAGTTTATCACCCGACCTGGGTGGACATTTGGACATACATCGGCACGATCGGAATTTTCACTTCACTTTTCCTGCTATTCATTCGGTTCCTGCCGATGATTGCCATGTCCGAAGTGAAGACAGCGGTGCCGGAGGCCGACCCGCATTACGGTATACCGCCTGGGACTCAATCTGTATCTCCCGGAGGAAAGGAGCGCACGCGATGATGAGGACTCCTGCCGGGCACAAGGTGTATGCCATGGCTGCGGAATACCCCAGCGCGGCCGCGCTTTACCAAGCAGCCAAACACGTTCGTGACGCCGGTTTCAAACGCTGGGATGTATTTTCCCCGTTTCCGATTCACGGAATGGATGAGGCGATGGGCCTGGGAAAATCCTGGTTGAGCGGATGGGTCTTGTTCGGCGGCGTCACTGGTTTGCTTACCGCCGCTGTCGTCGAATTTGGGCCGTCATCGATTCTCTACAAGCTCGATGTGCATGGCAAACCGTGGAATTTTTGGACTGTCCGCGCGTTCTTCCCGATCATGTTTGAATTGACGGTTCTTTTCGGGGCGTTCGCCGCATTTTTCTCAATGCTCGGCATGAACGGATTACCGCGCTGGTATCATCCGATGTTTAACTGGGAACGGTTTGTTCGCGTGAGCAACGACGGTTTTTTTCTCGCGATTGAAGCCCGCGATCCACGGTTCACCGAAAATGGTGTGCGCGAATTGCTGGAAAGAACCGGTGGCGAACACATAACCATTGTGCACGAGGACTGAATATGTTGCGGGGCTTTGTGGTGATTTTTGTTTTGTGCGGCATCGCGATCATCGCGGTCTTTGGGTTTCGTGGGCGGAAGAGCACCGCCCCGCCGACCGAAGTTTTCCCCGATATGGTGCGTCAGATGAAGGTCCGTGCGCAAGCACCGCTCGGTCTTTTTGCGGACGGGCGCGGACCACGTCTCCCAGTCGCAGGCACAGTGCCCGTTGGGTACGAAATGCCAAAGCCGGGGTCAAGTGAGCAGCCGGGAACGGACGTGGGTCCCTGGTCTCATCCGCAGGCTGGCTTTAGCGAGGGCACCGATTATTACAATACGGGCAAAATGGGCGATCGCTGGGGGACAGGCATCCCACTTCCGGTCACCCGCGAGTTGATGGAGCGTGGACAACAGCGCTTCAACATAACCTGCGCCATGTGTCACGGCGCTACCGCGGCAGGAAACGGGATTACGAAACAGTACGGACTCGCGACTGTTGTTTCACTTCAGGATGAGCGAATCCGGAAGATGTCCGATGGCGAGATTTTCAATACGATTACGAATGGTAAAAACACGATGATGGCCTATGGACCAAACGTCATTGTACCTGATCGCTGGGCAATCATCGCGTATCTGCGTGCGTTACAGCGCAGCCAAAATGCAACGACCGCCGATGTTCCTGAGCAGCGGCGCGCAGAACTGGAGAAGCCGGCGTCACCCCCGCCGGCTACAGCAAAATGAGCGAGCGTTCCCACACTCTCCCAACACCTGAAGGCGAGTATTTCGAGAGCAGCCGATTCGCGGGGCTCTCGTCGCTCCTCGGATTGATTGCCATTGTGGCGCTCGCCCTTTGCGCTTTAGGCGCTTTTCTAAATCCGCATCAATTCAGTTTTTCGTGGCTCTTTGCGTTCGCGTTTTTCTTCACGCTTTGCGCCGGCTGCTTTTTCTGGACGATTGTACATCATGCCACCGATGCCGACTGGTCGGTGGTGGTGCGGCGCCAGTTAGAAAATCTTGGAGCATTGCTGGTAGTACTGGCGATTCTTTTTGTGCCCATCCTTCTCCTTCGCCGCCATCTGTATTCATGGATGGATATCCCGCCAGGTGTGGAATCTTCGCTGGATGCAAAGCGCGCCTATCTCAATTGGTATTTCTTTCTCGGCCGTGCCGTTGTGTTCCTGGGCTTTTTCCTTTGCGCAGCGCTCGCTTTGCGCCGCTTGTCGGTGAAACAGGACAACGACGGAAATCCACGGTTCACGATTCTGATGCGCAAGGTCGCGTTCATCAGCCTTCCGATGTTCGCGCTTTGTCTCACGTTTGGCGCGTTCGATTGGCTGATGAGCCTGAACTACCGCTGGTTCTCCACCATGTTTGGCGTGTACATCTTCGCAGGTGCAGCGGGTAGCTCGATGTCACTGCTTGTTCTCGTCATCACAGGCTTGCGACGGGCTGGTTATTTGAAGGACATCATCACGCTTGAGCATTACCACATAATGGGAAAATGGATGTTGGCCTTCTGCATTTTTTGGGCCTACATCGGCTTCGGCCAGTACATGCTGATCTGGTACGCGAATATCCCGGAGGAGACTCAATTCTTTATCACGCGAAACACCGAATCGTGGTGGGCATTGAGCATGCTGCTGGTGGTCGGCCGCTTTTTTGTCTGTTTTGGGATTCTCCTGTTGCGCTCAATTAAAAAGGAGCCGCGGCACCTTTGCTGGCTCGCGGGATGGATTGTCTTCATGCAACTACTCGACATGTACATCATCGTGCTGCCAGCCCTGCACGGCACTGGTGTTCATTTCAGTATCTGGGATTTGCTTTCCCTGATCGCCATCGGCGCAACGCTCGGCTTCGTTTACCTGCGAATTGTACCGCGAACTTCTCTCTTTCCGGTGCGCGATCCGCGGCTGATTGAATCTTTGAACTTGGTGAACTGATATGACAGGCAACGAATCGCTTTATCAAGTTGCCCGTGCACGCGCTCCATTGTCGGCATGGTTCGGCATCGTGCTCCTGTTTGTACTTTTTGGTGTGATCGTCCTCGCATTTGTTGGGCCGAGTCAGCGTGGAACTGATTACGAAGCGAACCGGGCGAAAAAACGCGTGGAGAATTTGAAGACGTTACGCGACGAAGCGGACAAAGCTTTGACGACTTATACGTGGGTCGACAAAAACAAAGGCGTGGCTCGTATTCCGATCGAGCGCGCCATGGAATTGACGGTTGCCGACCTGTCGAAGCAAAAGCCCGCGCCTGCAGGTCCCATCGCTACGCCGGAAACGCAGTCGACCGCAGGCGCTGGAGCGAGTCCTGTTCCTGCATCTCCTGCCCCGGCAGGCTCTCCGAAACCGGGCGGCTCGTCGCCTGCGGCCTCGCCAGCCGCGCAAGCACCAGCTTCTCCTTCGCCTCCGGCTCAGTCGTCATCGCCGAGCTCTGCTTCACCCAGCCCTGCGAAAAATCCATGACCAACCTCACCGTTTCAATATTTCAACATGTTCTTGTCCGCCGGAGCCTTGGAGAAGGAGGCTGCGCTCAATGAATCCTGCCGGAATACCACTGAAAGAGCCGTCTGTTTCCGCTGCTGCAGGTGACACGGAGCAATTCGAACGGGCTCTCATCGACGCGTCAACGCGCGTTCCGGTATTGATCTTTTACACTTCCGCGGTCGCGTGGCTGATTCTCGGCACGCTGCTGGCCGGTTTCGTTTCGTTCAAGTTGCACACGCCGGATTTGCTTTCGGATGTCAGTTTTCTCACGTGGGGACGAGTGCGACCCGCCCACATGAACGTGATGGTGTACGGTTGGGCGTCCATGGCGGGAATGGGGACCGCAATTTGGTTGATGGCCCGGCTTTCTCGCACAGTGTTACGTTATCCATTGCTCCTGGTTGCGGGCGCCGGATTTTGGAATTTGGGAGTTCTTTTGGGCCTGTGCGGGATTCTTCTCGGCGATAGCACTGGTTACCAATGGCTCGAGTTTCCGAGCTATGCCGCGATTATCTTATTTGTCGCTTACACACTGGTTGCCTCGTGGGCAGTGCTGATGTTCCGCTTTCGGCGCGGAGAGCAAATTTACATTACGCAATGGTATTTACTGGGTGCCTTTCTGTGGTTCCCATGGCTATACGCCGCTGGTCAGTTGATGCTTTTCGTGGTCCCGGTGCAGGGAGTTTTGCAAGCGGCTGTGAGCTGGTGGTACGCGAATAATCTGCTCTTTCTCTGGTTCGGGGCGATCGCGCTGGGCACCGCCTATTACATGATTCCCAAAGTGATCGGTCGTCCGGTGTACAGTTATCATTTGGCGACGATCGGCTTCTGGAGCTACGCCTTGTTTTCGAGTTGGACCGGGATGCAGCGCCTCGTCGATGGACCATTCCCGGCCTGGATGGTCACTGCCAGTATTGCAGCTACCATCCTCACTCTGATACCCGTCGCCACCGTCGGTCTCAATCATCACATGACCATGCAGGGTTATTTCCCTTTGATGCGCTACAGTCCGACCCTTCGTTTCACCGTGTTCGGGGCCATGTCTTACACCGTCTTTAGTCTAGTAGGTATTTTGATTTCGCTGCGTTCCGTGGCCCGCTACGTGAACTTCACTGAAGCAAGCGTGGCGTATTCGCACCTCGGTCTTTACGCGTTCTTCACGATGGTAATTTTCGGTTCCATGTACTACATCGTGCCACGATTAATTGGACGCGAGTGGCGCTACGCATCGTTGATCAAACTCCATTTCTGGGCGTCGGCCTACGGCATTGGGCTGATGACGCTGATGCTTCTGGCCGGCGGCTTTCTTCAAGGCTTCAGCATGGAAAATCCCTCGCTCACTTTCAGTGAGAGCGTCGAAAGTATTTTGCCTTACCTGCGCGGGCGCAGCTTGGCCGGCATTTTGCTCACCGTATCGCACTTCATCTTTGCGTATCATTTCGGATTGATGCTGCTGGGATTAGGGCGCAAGTCGACCGTACCAACATTTCTTAATCCAGTTGAAGCGGAGGGAGCTGAAGCGCACATATGAAAGGACTCGCCCCTCTTTTTCTCGGGATCTTCGGAACGTTTGCGTTCTCCTGGGTGGGATTGACGTTGATCCCCAACTGGCAAATCGGACACCTCAATCCTCAATCGGACGAGGAAGGCACAGACATCTATCCAATGCCGCAATCAGGAATGGTTCAGTGGGGCGCGCACGTTTACGCTGCCAATGGCTGCGTCTACTGTCATAGCGAGCAGGTGCGCGCCGATTATGCGGGAGCGGATATTGAGCGCAAATGGGGTGACCGCCGCAGCGCCCCGCGAGATTATATTTTCGAACGACCCGTTTTCCTGGGCAAGATGCGCATGGGTCAGGATCTTGCCAACATCGGGGCACGCGCGCCTGGAGAGGAAACAAGCCCTTCACCGGCTGGGGCTGTTCCCGCTGGAGCGTCGGTTTCAGGCGGAACAAATCCTGCCGCATCGCCTGGAGCGACGGCGGGCGCACCAGGCGGAGCCTCATCCGGCGCGAAACAAAGTACGTCTCCTGCTGCTGCACAAGCCCAAGCTGCACCATCTGTGCCATCGGCTTCGCCGGCGCCGCAGAGCGCAGCTTCATCCGCGCCTTCGCCACCAAAGTCTGCGCCCGGAGCTTCTCCTGCAGCAACTGCCGTCGCGTCAGCTGGTTCACCTCCGCCAGCTCCGCCGTCAGGTCTGGCTTCACCATCACCAGGGGCGATGGGCACAACGGCGATATCGTCCGGTGCACAGCCAGGAACAGCGACCGCACCATCATCGGGACCGCAAATCGCTGGCGCGCCGTGGCCACTGCAAACAGTTGGGTTGCCACCAATGTATTCGGCAGCCTGGCATCACGTGCATCTTTATTCGCCGCGCAGCATCAACCTCGATTCGAACATGCCGTCGTACCGTTTTCTTTACCACACTCGCCGGATCAGTGACGCGCGTTCGGCCGATGCGCTGCAACTTAGCGGTTCCGACGCTCCGCCCGAAGGGTGGGAGATTGTTCCAACGTACGACGCAAAATGCCTCGTGGCCTATATGATGGCGCTTAATCAATCGCATCCGTTGAAAGAAGTTAAATCCGCCGGTGCAGCACCCGGGGCGTCGCCGGCAGCTTCGCCTTCCCCTGCCTCCGGAGGACAGCCACCGAAATGAACGAGAGCACGCCAACACCGGAGCCGCATTCCAGCCAGGGCATGGATTACAGCGAAA
>QHOR01000337.1 GCA_003219395.1 Verrucomicrobiota bacterium
TTTAATCCCATCCTGCATCGCCCTACGGCTTAACGGATCATCGGGAATGCCTGGTGTTTTTTTCTTCTTTGCCATTGGCCTTGAGAGAAGCTGATAAAGTTCTCGCCGGTCAAGCAAATTGGCGGGATTCCGGCCAATTCCGATGGATTCCTTCGGATTCGCCGGAGTTCCCCAGACGGTCAAATTCTCAGAATTTCTGAGAATTTGAAGAATCGAAGAATTCTTCGAATTGCAACGGTTGCCAGGTTGCGAGGTTGACACGCCGCGACGAGGCAAATGGAAGAGCCGAAACGAATCATCAGCTCGAGAATCCTCTCGCGTCGTCTCGGGATCTCGCGGCCAACAGTGGCGAAATACATTCGCCGAAATCTGTTCCGGCCGGACTTCGAGAGCGATACAGGATCCTTTTTCGATCCAGCTCGGCTGCCGGAGTTAAAGCAAGCGATCGCAGATAATCGCCAGAAGAATTGGCGGCATTGGCGGCACGCTACGGCCTAACGCGAAAAGAAAAAAAATCTATGTCTCTATTCACAGCTAAGGAACTTCAAAAATACAGCCTCACAAAGGCGCTCGGTGAGATCGCGAATCAAAGCACGCCTGGTATTCACGGCATCGCCACTGGATTGGAGCGCGAGGTCCACGACACGCTTGCAGGTCGACTCAAGGATCTAACGGGCGCCGGTCCCACGGGCTTTTTACTACCGCTCGCATGTCTTAAAGCACAGAACGTGACCACGGCCAACGCCGGCGGGTTTTTGGTCGAGACAGAATTGGCAGCGATCGTCCCCGCATTGCGCACAAAAAGCGTTGCGATCGCAATGGGCGCGACGGTGTTTGAGAACTTGCGAGGTAATTGCAGCATCCCTATCGAGAGCACAACGCAAACAGCCCAATGGGCCGCGGAGATGGAAGAGATAAGTGGAACCGATTCGAGTTACGCCCAAACGACAATGGTCCCGCGGCGTTGCGTGTCGATGGCCACCGTTTCTCGCCAAGTGCTCCTGCAGAATTCACTGGGAGTAGAAAACTTCATGCGCGATTCGCTTCTGAGAACTATCGGGACCGCACTCGACAAAGGCGCACTCAGCGGCAACGGAAACTCAGAACCACTCGGAATTCTCAATTGGGATGGCACGGGCACCGTTGTTTTTAGCACAACGGCAACGCGCGCGAAGGCGATCTCGTTTCAAGATGCTTTGACCGCAGCCAACGTGGGAAACACACCGGACGCCTCGCTGGGCTACGTGACGTCTCAGGTAGTCGCTTCCAAATGGATGCAGATTGCAGAAGTGGCGACTTTTCCCTCCTGGCTCTGGAAGGGCTCACAATGGGAAGGCGTAGTGGCAGGGTTGCCGGCTCGCTCCTCCAATAATATTAGCAGCAATCGCGTGATCGCAGGCGATTGGACCAAGCTTTGCATTGGCATCTGGGGCGAAGGAATTGAAATTCTTGCCGATCCTTTTACCCAAAAGAAAGGCGCGCTGGTTGAATTCCTTTGCACCGCACTAGCCGACGTAGGACCGGCAAACGCGGCGAACTTCGTGGTCAGCAGCGATTCGGGGGCGCAGTAAGTAAATGGCGTTCACCCACCCAAGTGGCTGGCGCGCACCATCCGGTAGCGTCCTGAAATCGAGCGCATCCAGCGCGCGCGTCGGCGGCCTGGCAGTGCTCTTTTCCGGGCCTAACGAGCCCGATCTTCAAAACGAATATTTTACTTCGGAAACCGATTTCGGACCGCGCAATGGCGACGGATCGCCTGTGATGATTCACCATGGCTACCCGATTTCGGATGGCTTAGAAGCGTTCGCGAAAGTCATTCTTCCCGCGGCACAAGTTCAACGCGACACGAATGGGCTGTTTGCGTCCACGAATCTCGATCTCGCAGATCCGCTGCAGCGCGCAATCTATGAACTTGTTCAAGGAGGCGCTCTTCGCTGGAGCTCTGGATCAACGCCGCAGTTAGTGCAACGAGCGTCCGACGGCCGGCTTGTGCGTTGGTTTCCCGCAGAATTTTCACTGATTCCCACACCTGCAGAACCGCGCTTGCCGAGGATTCAACCGCTTTAAAAAATGGCATTCACTCACTCTGCCGGATGGTGCCCGCCTAGTGGTCGGCAATTGAAGATGTGTTCAATGATCGACCAGGAATTGATCGTTGTTGCCCAGAAAGCAATGAGCTATGAGCGGCGTTGCGTGGCTCCGATGGGCCGCAAAATCGCCGATGAAACCAAGGCCGTTCGGATGTTGGAGTCTATGCGGCGGTTCGAAGACACGACCGCTGGGCGTCGCTGGCGCTACAAGCGCGCGAGAGGATTTTTATGAGTTTGTCTTTAAGAGATGAAGTCCGATTGAAATTTCAGTTAGGACCGGCGGCAGCCGTCAAACTGTTTTTGCTTGGCTGCTTTTGCAGGATGGCGGTCCGCCGGTTTCCTCGGGCAGCTCGGAGGGACGGGCTCACTGGCTCGGTCATAAGAGTCCAGTCGTTCCCTCCGAGCGAATTTTCCTTTAACAATGAGTGACGCGGAACCTCACAACGAACCCTGGTACAAGACGGATGCGGAGACGGATGCGTTTAGCGCTGCCTGCGCCGAATTGGCGGCTCCCCACAACCCATGCGCGGTGCGGGTTTTCGACAGCGAGGGGAAAAATATTATGACGCTCAAACGCACGCCTTCGAGCGAGTCAGAAGTGCTCGGTGGGCCGAGCGAGATCTATTTCGAGAGATCGCATCGCCGCACGATGATGAGGATCAATAGCTTCATGAATCAGATACGCGAGCTCCGTCGCTTGAGCCGCGAGATGAATTTGGACGCTGAAAATCCGGACACAGGTAAAAAGGCTGGGCTTTATATGAGGGCGCTTCAAAACGCGGGAGCCATGATCAAGGAATTCTGATCATAGTTTTGATGTAATGGCAGATGTTTCAGTCAGTCTCGTGAAAAAGATCACAGAACAGACTGCGGACCTCGGAGCTAACCAATAAAAATGATTCTAGGCGAAGCGCTCAATTAAACCGAGGAAACGTTCTTTCAGCTTTTCATCGTTCATGAACATCTCGATGTACCACTGCATCGCTTCTTTCTCGGAGATTTCTCTGGTCTCGGTTTCGCTTTGCGTCATGCGATCGAACCACTCGCGATCGCGCGGCATTTGATATTTGGCATTCTTAGGAACCTTGTAGCTTCGCTCTTCTTTTAAGAAATACCGGCCGCTTGAATCTCGGTAAAGTATGTCCGTGAAGTTGCTCAGGTCACCGAATTCGCCACCGATCTGCTCAATCTCTTCAGCTTCGATCCGCATTCCTTCACAAGTGATTGTTTCCATTTTTTCTGTAACCGCTCGCAGCCGCCGCGGCCTAAGGCGCTAACCAGACAGAATCCGCCCTTCGAAGGGACGGGTCTGCGCCGCGACGGGTGGGAATTGTTTCCGTTCATGTTTACTCGGTTAGCGCGACGAGTGACCATGATTGAAACACATCGGGATGTGGATCGTCAAGAACGTTTGCGGAGCGCAGCTTCCTGGAGTTGGGAATTAACGAGATCCTCCTGGTCGTATTTCACCGGCTTGTTTGGAGATGAGGACGCGGCATCGATAGAATCCGCCATTTCTTCAGCTGGCGTTGTCGAAATTTCGGCATCGATCAACACCACGACGTGTGCGAATGCGCTCCGACACACGCGACTGATCGAGCGCGTCTGAGCCATGGCCCGGATGGCATAATCGTGCCTTCGCGGCCACGTTTTTCCACCTTGGTCTTTGCCACCGAACCAGACGCATTCGTCCTCCCCAACGAAACCTTCGGCCATTCCGAGAAGTGCCCCGTCAGCAATCCGGCGTAATTCCCCGATCGCACGGTAACCCCCTTTAACTCTCTCAACGTCTCGCGATGATGCCAGACACCCATGAGCCGTAGCGATGGCTTGGCTTCCCAGCCCTCAACGCGAACGTATCGGCGGCCCTTGATTTGGAGCGCAGTTTTTCTCACGATCTCTCCGCAGACCGCAGCTACGTCATTTGAAAGCTGCATCAATTGCGCCGGGTTTGGACACGTGGCCAGTAGTTGTTCTTGTTCCTGGTTTTTCATGGTGGTGTTGGGATTGGCAAACAGCCGGCCGGTTGGGACATCTTCGGAACGCATGATCTGCCGAATTTGAGCGAGCGTGAGCTCTGGCTTGGATGGATCATTCATCGCTTCTAAACCATCTCAGTTTGACCGTCTGCGTGCCGGATCGTGCGCTTTGCATTGAGCAAAAATGCCGGATTTTGAACTGCTAACACGTTGGCTTTCTCGCTTTCGATGAATTTGCCCTTATAGACGTAACCCTCGCGCTGGCCTGGTTTCTTTGGCGGATGCCGCCTGAGTGCATTTAATGCCAACTCTCGCGTGAACGGTTTCTTATTCTTCCGCGCCCATTCTTCGATTCGTTTCAGGTCGCCAGTGACGTTTGTGCCGGGATACACTCCGCGTATTTCGTCAAACCAGGCTGGTTCTTGCCTTTCTTCTTTTTGAGAAGAGAGAGAAGAAAAAAAAGAACGGAGATTGCCTGCCAACGGTCCGTCGCTAAGAGAAGGTACCAAGGTACCCAAGGCTTCTCGTTCTTCTCTCTGCTTCTCTCTTCTCTCAGTACCTAGGGAAACCTGTGCGTTTAACGCACAAGTTTCGGGAATCCAAGGGTGCCATAAAAACCGGATGCAGCCTTTGGCTCCCTGGTTTCCAGCGTAGTCGATTAAGCCCCGTTTTCGCAGAGACTTCAATGCGCCCCAGACGCATTCGCGCCTAACACCGAGCTCGTTTGCAAGCTTAGCCTGGTTCAACTCCAAAATTGTTCCAAGCACTATGTCTTTCTTGCAAATTTTCTCCTCTTCCTTTTCCCGCGGTGCGTATGTCAGCCGCGTGTAAACGAGCTTTTCGGCGAGCGATGGCTCTCTTCGAATCAGGAGCCATTGCGGGGCTTTTGAAAAATTCCAGACATCTTTTATGAAGGGATTGATGTGACG
>QHOR01000173.1:0-433 GCA_003219395.1 Verrucomicrobiota bacterium
TCAGACCGATCTGGCCCAAAAGATCGCGAATGAGCTGCGGGCAAAATTGTCGCCCACCGAGAAAGCGCAGATTGAACACAGGCCCACCGAAAACGGCGAGGCCTATCTCGCCTTCCTTCAAGCCCACAATGTTTCCGGTGCCTTTGAGGATTTCGAACAATTAAAGCAGAGTGAGCAGCTGTACCAGCGGGCCCTCGAACTCGACCCAACTTTTGCTCTTGCCATGGCCCGCTATTCCCAGCTGGAAAGCTGGATCGTGCACACGTTTGACCGTACGACGCAACGGCGGGAAAAGGCGCAGACTCTTGCCGAGCGAGCCCTGCAGTTGCAGCCAGGTCTTCCAGAAGCGCACCTGGCCCGCGGCTACTCGTATTATTGGGGGGATAACAATTACGATGCGGCGCTGAAGGAATTCGAGATTGCGCAAACGGGA
>QHOR01000173.1:515-3800 GCA_003219395.1 Verrucomicrobiota bacterium
TCCAAAAGACATCTGGCCCGTGCAAAATCTCGCGTTTAACTACCAGATGCTGCGCGATTTTGACAAGGCGAATAGTACCATCGATCGCGCGCTTGCAGTGGATCCGACTGCACCAAGCGCATTAGAGGTAAAATCCAAGCTCGCCATTCTTGAGAAAGGCGACTTCAGCGTTGCAGAGAAGGCGTTTGAAGCGGTGAAACCGGTTCCAATGAGCGAAGAGCTGAGGCTCAAAATTGGTGGTTCGCGAACAGAGGTCTTTCTTTTGGAGCGGAAGTACCAAGAAGCGTTGCAGCAAGCTGAAAGCTTGCCGGATAATGAGGTTGCGGGTGTTCCCGGAGGTTTGTGGAGCAAATACTATTATGTCGGCTTCGCACGAAAGACGCTCCATGACGAACCAGGAGCGCAGGCTGCATTCCAAAAAGCCAAAAGTGCTGCTGAGGAAGCGGTGAGCCGAAATCCCGACTCAGAGGATGCGCACATTCAGTTGGCCAAAGTCCTTGCGTATCTTGGCGAAAGGGAGCCCGCAATCGCGGAGGCGCAGCGCGCGGGCGAGCTGCGTCCTGAAAGCAAGGATGCATTTGGCGGCCCGGAAATCGCCGTTGGGGTCGCCGAAGTTTATACCGTCCTTGGTGAAAAGGATCGAGCAATTCAAATTCTGGACGGATTATTGAGCCGGCCCAGTGCTGTCACTGCCCAGAGCCTGAAAATAAACCCGGTTTGGGATTCGTTGCGCAGCGATCCACGCTTTGCGGAGATGGTGCAGAAACACGGTGGTAAAGCTTAACTGGCACAGAGTTCGCAATTCTGCACAAACCGTCTGTCGCATCTGATCAGATAAATCATGCGTTTTAAATGTGCCGTTTTCCTTCTCGCCCTGGCCGCAACCGCGCAAGCGGATTGGACGATCCTCTCCACTGCATCGGAACCAGGCCGCAATGGGCTGGTACACAGACATGTTGTTCTGGAAAACACGGATGGCAGCGGACGCGTTAATGTTGATCTGGCAGTTTTTTCTACAAAATCCTGCACACTGCGTCTCCTTCAAAATGATGGCGGTGCAGACAGTCTTGGCGCGATGATGAGACATGAAAAATGTCTGGCCGGTATCAATGGCGGGTACTTCGATGAAAATTTCGCACCGCTCGGTTTGCGAATCGTGAATGGGCAAATGATCGCGCCATTGCAGCGAGCACGGTTAATTACAGGCGTGCTTACTGCCTCACGGCGAGGGGTGCAAATCGTGCGCTCTCGTGAATTTTCGCGGCGCGTGGAAGTGACTGCAGCAATTCAGTGCGGTCCATTTCTCCTCGACCGAGGCCAGCCGATCGGCGGTTTGAACGATTCCCGTCCGGCGCGACGAACGTTTGCCGCCACCACAAGTAGCAGTCACGCATTGATCGGCGTTTGCTCGGATCTTTCTTTGGCGGAATTGGCGAAGACTCTTGCAACACCGTCGCTGGCCGACGATTTGAAAATTGAACGCGCATTAAACCTCGATGGTGGATCGTCGAGCGCGTTTTGGTTTGCGCGAGAGAATGGCAGCGCGTTTGCAATTTCGGAGGATAAACCTGTGCGCGATTTTGTTGGGATTGTTCCAAAGTGAAGCGAATGTTATCCAAGCGCTGGAGGAAATCGCCCAGAGCTTGTTGAATCACGCTTGGCACCTTGTGCATTTTAAGCTTCGATTGTGAGTTCCCTCACCGTTTCCCGCGGTTCGGGGATGACACTGTTTTGTTATGCGCACCTTCGGCGGCTTTAAATCCGGGGACAGATTTTTCTACGGCGAAATTCGTGGCGACGAAGTTCACATTCTAAAGAATCCCTTCTGGATCGACATTGAGGCGACAGGCGAGGTTGTCGGCCTAACGAGTATGGTCGTCGATCTTCCGGTTGCGCCGTCCAAGTTGATGGCGGTCGGCCTGAATTACTCCGAGCACATTGCGGAGATGAAGCGAACACCACTTGGCACGCCATTAATCTGGTTCAAATCTCCGGGCTCGCTTTTGCCGCACGACGGCACAATCAAGATTGCGTTTCCCGAGCATCAAACCGATTTCGAAGCGGAATTGGCGGTTGTGATTGGCAAGGCCGTGAAAAATATCCCGGCAGAACAAGCGCTCGATTTTGTTTTCGGTTACACAATTGGTCTCGATATCAGTGATCGGGATTTGCAAAAGACGGAGAAGCAATTTGGTCGTTGTAAATCGTTTGATAGCTACACACCCATTGGCCCGTTCGTTTATACTGATGTGGAGGTGAGCGATGTTTCACTCGAGTTGCGCCAGAATGGGCAGTTGCGCCAAAGCAC
This sequence comes from Verrucomicrobiota bacterium, assembly GCA_003219395.1. GTDB lineage: Bacteria > Verrucomicrobiota > Verrucomicrobiia > Chthoniobacterales > UBA10450 > Udaeobacter. The sequence continues at coordinate 2,824 of QHOR01000173.1, forward strand.
GCGCACCAACCGGATGATATACTCGGTCGCGCAAATTATTTCATTTGCGAGTCAATCGCTCACACTCTTTCCAGGCGATGTAATTTTGACCGGAACGCCTGCTGGCGTGGGTCCAATTCATGCCGGAGATGAACTCGAAACGACGATCGACAGTTGGCCGCGTCTGCGCAATACCGTCGCGATTGCATAGCATGCGAATTGCACGGGCGGAAAATGACGGAATTTTGGCGATGGCAAAGTCCGCGTGCTTGCCTTACATCCTCTCTGTAGCGATATTACGAAGTAAAGGGTACATCCTCGGGATCAAAAAAGTGAAAACTTTTGCTGGACTCACCAGTAATGACTTTGCGATAAAGACACTCCTGTACCGCAACCGCCCGATCACATTCCTGATCTAACAAAACTATGAAAACATCATTCATCGCCTCAGTCTGCTCACTAGCGCTTGTACTCACATTGGTCGCGCAGTCTCCGCCGCCCGCGCAAAATCCGCCCGGAGCTGCCGGTACCAGTCCCGCAGCGCAAGCGCCGACAAATCCCGCCGCGGTAAATCCTGCTGCGCCGATGCAGTCGCCGGCTACCAACGTGCCACCAGGACAACAACCTGCGCCGGGGACATCAGTTCCGGTCACGCTGAGCCCGGCACCCGGAGCTGGAATTAGCGCGGCACCCGGAGCGGTAACCAGCCCGGCTGCGGCCACAGGAACAAGTCCCTCTCCTGCCGCCTCGGCCACTCCTGAGCAACCAACAGGTTTTCTCGCCGGCAACTGGTTAATTGACAAATTCCACAAGGGCGGCCCGGTGATGTGGCCGATTCTGATCGTCTCGATCATCGCGCTAACGGTAGTGATCGAACGATGCTTTTGGTGGGGTGGCCGCTGGTTCCGACGTGATCCGAAGCGCATCGAGAAAGTGTTTACAGCGATCGAACAGGGCGATACAGCAGAGGCTTCCAGACTTTCGCGCGGATCACGCGA
>QHOR01000173.1:3873-11758 GCA_003219395.1 Verrucomicrobiota bacterium
CGAGATCAAACGCGCCGGTCGATTCCTCGTCGTCATGGATACCCTCGTAACCTTGGCGCCGTTGCTCGGTCTGTTGGGCACCATTACCGGTCTTATTAGATCATTCAGTTTTCTCGGGAACGAAGAGTTGGCGGTGCAAGCTGTTACCGGTGGTATCGCCGAAGCGCTCATTGCCACGGCCTGCGGTCTCGGTATCGCTATCTTCGCTTTAATTCCGTTTAACTTTTTTACTTCCAGAGTGTCTAACTTGGAGTTCGAACTGCAGACGGCAGCTACGAACCTGGAAGTGATGCTAGAAGCCCAACAGAAGGCACACGAGGGAGTGCACATCGAGAGCGGCACACCCTCCTCCGCTACACGTTCTTCAATCTAGAGATTTCCAATGCGCGTCAGCTCGCCTGTTCCTCACAAGAAAGCGCGAATTGAGATCATCCCGTTGATCGACATCATGTTCTTTCTGCTCGCCAGTTTCATGATGGTGAGTCTGAGCCAGGTGCACATGAAGGGTATCAAAGTAAATCTGCCCACCGGTAGCTCCGGCGAGACACAAACAAAGCGCGAATACATTAGCGTCTCGGTCGATAAGGACGGCCATTATTTCTTCGACAAAACCGAGATGAACGAGGCTGATATGCAGGCGCGCCTAATCCAGGTGCACCAATCAGATCCGGAAGCGAAGGTGTTCGTGCGCGGCGATCGCGATACGGTTCACGGAAATATCGTTCATTTGCTCGACATGCTTCGTTCGGCAGGATTCTATAAAATCTCGTTCGAAATTAAGAGCGAGGCGCTAAAGGGGGTGCCGGGACCCGGCGAGTAATTTATGGCAGAGGAAGTACCAAAACCGCTTCTTTATCGGCCACCGCAGGCATGGTATTTCTGGACTGCTTTTGGCGCTGCATTAGCAATCCACCTGACAGCAGTTGCACTTGCTCAGAAACATGAGGCGCCGGCTGAGGCTCCTCCTGACATACCGACGGCAGTTGTCGAGCCAACGCTGCAGGCCACCGAGCAACCCACTCCTCCGCCGGAAGACATTCCATTGCCGGAGCCTCCACCGCCACCGGACATTAAGCCTGAGTACGTAGAAGAGACGACCCCACCGCCAAAGAAGCCGCAGTCCCAAAAATTCGCCCCAATCAAGGCGCCGCAAGCTGCCGGTCGTCCTGGTACCATGTCAATCTCTTCAGCGAAAGCTTTGGCCACCTATGCGCCGCGCCCGCAGTACCCCTACGAGGCACGTTCGCGACACGCGACAGGCAGCGGAGTGTGTGTTGTCGAAGTAAGTCCGAGCGGCAGCGTTACGAGCGCTTCGATGGCGCAAAGCATCGGAAATCCTATTTTGGATAATGCCGCACTGAGCGCCTTCCGGCAGTGGCGGTTTAAGCCGGGGTCAGTTTCTAAAGTTAAAATTCCGATCACGTTCACTATGACCGGGGCTCAATACTAAAAATCTATGAAGTTTAACGTATGATACTTGGTTCACCGGTTCCGAAAAAAAGAGCGCGCATTGAGATCATTCCTTTGATCGACATCATGTTCTTTCTGCTCGCCAGCTTCATGATGGTGAGTCTGAGTCAGACCCACATGAAGGGGATTCGCGTCAATCTTCCGGCGGCAATTGCTCCGCCTCCAAGCCAGGTAAAGGATTACGTCTCCATCAAAGTGCGCGAAGGAAACGTGGTTACTTTTGACAATCAAGTTGTGACCGATGATCAGGTACTACCTCGCCTTTACGAACTGCACCGCACAAATCCAGAAATTAAGGTCTCAATTAGCGCGGATTTGCTGGCCATGCATGGTGACGTGATCGCCGTTCTGGACAAGGTGCGTTCCGCCGGGATCACCAAGGTGGGCTATCAGATCAGAGCCGCAGGAGCTCAGGGCGCCCCGGGCGCTCAACCCCCAGGCGCTGCACCGCCACCGCCTCCACCGAAACCCTAGCCTTCGCCGCAGAGCGTCGGCAGTTTAGCTTGCAACTTGCGAATCGCCTTCGCGCGGTGACTGATATTGTTTTTCACCTGTTCAGGAAGTTCGGCGAAGGTTTCTTCGAATCCATCCGGAATAAAGATCGGATCGTAACCGAATCCGTGTGAACCGCGAGGCGGCTCCGTAATTTTTCCCCCTACAACTCCTTCGAAAGTCGCCAGGACGTGACCATCGCGCGCAATCGCCAGAACGCAACGAAACCGCGCGCGACGCTGATCGCCTTTTGCATTAACCTTCGAAAGTTGTCTCAGTAATTTGGCGATTCTTTCTGTGTCACTCGCATTCTCGCCGGCGTAGCGTGCTGAGTGAACTCCCGGAGCGCCCTCCAAAGCGTCGACCTCCAGTCCTGAATCGTCCGCGACTACCAGGCCGGGCAATTCTCTTGATACCGCGATCGCTTTAAGCTTCGCATTTTCTTCGAAGGACGTGCCGCTTTCGCTTATTTCAGAAATTTCGGGATAGGCAGTGAGATCCCGTATAGCGCAACCTGATCCAAGAATTTGCTCGATCTCACGCGTTTTATGCGCATTGCGCGTTGCCACAATCAATTCCATGCGGTTCAGAAGATTAACTATGATTCAACACGATTGGGCGCGGATAACGACGAGCTTCTCCTATTCTTGTCGGCCAAGCGACGAAGCGTATCAACCAACTCGACGAGAGGCGACCGAGTAGCGAACTCTTCTGTGAACTTGATGTTCATTCGTGCCCATTCGTAGCGTAGTATCAAGGGTTTTCCATGAGCGAGCGCCGCAAACCCTATCCATTCGATGAGTTCGAACCAAAGTGGCAGGCCATCTGGCAAGAACGACAGCTCTTTCACGTTCCCAATCCCGGTGAGAAAGGTTTCGATCACTCGAAGTCGAAATTTTACGTCCTGGATATGTTTCCCTATCCCAGCGGCGCAGGTCTCCATGTTGGCCATCCTGAAGGTTATACCGCCACGGATATCATCGCGCGTTACAAACGCATGCGCGGACTCAATGTCTTGCATCCGATGGGCTGGGACGCATTTGGTCTCCCTGCGGAACAGTACGCAATCAAAAGCGGCCAGCACCCGGCAATCACCACGCGCGAAAACGTGGCTAAATTCAAGAACCAGCTCAAGCGAATCGGTTTTTCCTATGATTGGCAGCGTGAAATCAACACGACTGATCCACGTTATTACAAATGGACGCAGTGGATTTTTCTCCAGATCTATAATTCCTGGTTCAATCCGGCAACAAACAAAGCCGAGCCTATTTCTACTTATCGTGGAAAGAATCCTGACGAAGTTCGTCTCGCGTACGTGGCTGACGTGCCAGTGAACTGGTGTCCGGAGCTCGGCACTGTGTTAGCCAACGAGGAGGTCGTCGATGGGAAAAGCGAGGTTGGCGGATTTCCGGTCGTGCGGCGGCCGATGCGTCAATGGATGTTGCGGATCACCGCTTATGCAGAGCGCCTGCTCGATGAGCTGGACGGACTTGACTGGCCTCAAGGAATCAAGTTGCTCCAGAGAAATTGGATTGGGAAAAGCGAAGGCGCAGAGATCGATTTCAAGATCGATAAAAGCGACCAGAAAATCCGGGTTTTTACCACACGTCCCGACACGCTTTACGGAGGAACCTTCCTGGTCCTGGCGCCGGAGCATTCGCTTGTCGATCTCATTGTTACGGAAGAGCAATGGCCCGCGGTGCGCGAGTATCGGGAACGGACAGCGCGCAAAAGCGAACTCGAACGCGTCGACCTGTCCAAGGACAAAACCGGCGTGTTCACTGGCGCCTATGCGATTAATCCGGCAAACAACAAAAACATTCCAATCTGGATCGCTGACTATGTGCTGATCGGTTACGGGACTGGCGCGATCGGTGGGGTTCCCGCGCATGACGAACGCGATCTGGAATTCGCGAAGAAATTCGATCTGCCGGTTGTGATTGTTGTTCAGCCAGCAGGAAATGAACCGGCGATGGGATTCATCGGCGAAGGCGTGGCAGTCAATTCACCAATGATCGACGGCCTAACCAGCGCCGACGCAAAAAGAAAAATTACTGCGTGGCTGGAGGAACGCGGCCAGGGTAAACGCGCCATCAACTACAAATTGCGCGACTGGCTTTTTTCCCGACAACGTTATTGGGGTGAGCCCTTCCCGATCATCTGGGAAGATGGCAGTCACCGGTCATTAGACGAGAGCGAGCTGCCGCTGGTCCCGCCGCCATTGGAAGATTACAAGCCCATCGGAACGGGCGAACCGCCGCTGTCAAAAGCCAAAGATTGGATTCGCTATTCCGAAAAAGCCACTCGTGAGACGAACGTGATGCCGCAATGGGCCGGCTCTTGTTGGTACTATTTGCGATTCTGCGATCCAAATAACGATCAGCGGTTCGTAGGAGAGCAGGCCGAGCATTACTGGATGGGTGGCGTGAAGCCGGGTGGAGTCGATTTGTATGTTGGCGGCACCGAGCACGCGGTCCTGCATCTGCTTTACGCACGCTTCTGGCAAAAGGTGTTGTTCGATCGCGGTTACGTTTCGAAGCCGGAGCCATTCCAGCGGCTGGTCAATCAAGGAATTATCCTGGGTGAAGATAATCAGAAAATGTCGAAATCACGCGGGAACATCGTGAATCCGGATGACGTGATCGACCTGTACGGCGCCGACGCGTTTCGTTGTTACGAGATGTTTATGGGACCTTTTGAGCAAATGAAGCCGTGGAGCATGCGCGGCGTTGAGGGCGTGTCGCGTTTTCTTGCGCGCGTCTGGCGTTTACTGATGGCCGAGAACCAACGCGGAGACTGGGAATTGTCCGCGAAAATCAAAGAGACCGACGCAAGCAAGCCACAGCAAAAGATTACCCATGCAGCCATCAAGAAAGTCACTGAGGATGTCGAGTCGTTCTCGTTTAACACCGCAATTTCGCAGATGATGATTTTCGTAAATGCGTTCACCGGTGCCGAAGCGATTCCCTTGTCGTCGATACGTGTATTTCTAATTCTCCTTAGTCCTTTTGCTCCGCACATTGCGTCGGAGTTATGGGAAACGTTGAACGGGAAGTTTACCGACGCGCGTGGCGATATCACACAACAGAGCTGGCCCGTCTACGACCAGCAGTTACTTGCGGAAGAGGAAGTGGAAATCGTCCTTCAAATTAACGGAAAGGTGCGCGATCGAATGAAGTTGCCGATTGGTATAACGAATGAAGAAATGAAAAGCGCCGCGTTGGTGAATCCAAAAATTCAGGAGCGAATTGCTGGCAAGACAGTGCGCAAGGTCATTGTGGTTCCCCAAAAACTGGTCAACCTCGTCGTGTGAAATCGATGTGGAAGGAATTCAAGGAATTCGCCATCAAGGGCAACGCACTCGATCTTGCGGTCGGCGTGATTATCGGCGCCGCATTTGGTGCGATCGTCAATTCACTGGTCAAAGATGTAATCATGCCGCCGATCAGTTTGCTTAGCGGCGGACTGGATTTTTCTAATAAGTTTCTTGTTTTGCGAGCGGCCAGAGACGGCTCGGCAGTATTCCACACGCCCGCCGACGCCGCCAAAGCCGGAGCGATTACTTGGAACTATGGCAACTTCATCACGTTGGCCATCAATTTCCTCATTGTTGCGTGCGCGGTTTTTCTGCTCGTTCGCGCGATTAATAAGCTAAGGCAGCCAACCGCAAAAGAGCCTGTCACCAAGGAATGCCCGGCCTGTGCCACAACCATTCCCATCACGGCGACGCGCTGCCCACACTGCACCAGCCAACTCCCGCAAGCTGCGGTGCATTAGGATTGGAGCCAGGCGTAGAGATCACTTCCTCGCAATCTCGCCTTGGAATCCGTTGTTCCACCCTAGGGAATTTTCTTAAATTATTGCTTGCCCCTGTGCCTCTGGGCTGGTATTGAGGGCACAATATTGCCAATGCCGAAGTGCCTTAACCTTACGGTGGCAGCAGCTGGCGCCTGCTTAGTAGTTGGTTGTGCCACCCAGTCGAAACCGAGCGTTAGCAGCGCGCGCCACATACCAAACGTGCGCACTACCGCGTATACGCACAGTGAGGGAAGCGGATCCCATAATGCAGTCGGCACCTATCTTTCGGGCCGCCAGGTGATGAGTGCCGCGTCCGATTGGTCGCGTTATCCGCTTGGCACACGCTTTCGCGTCGCCTCCACGAACGAGGAATACATTATCGACGATTACGGATGGGCACTCGTAGGGACAGATACCATAGACCTTTATAAACCGAGCCGACTGGAAATGAGACGTTGGGGCGTCCGCCACGTGGACATCGACATCTTGCAATGGGGATCCGAGGAACAAAGTTTGAAAGTACTCGCACCGCGTTGCAAACATCGGCGTGTGCAGCAGATGGTCACAGCTCTTGAGAAGAAAAAGGAAAAAACCGTCGCGCAAACTTCTCCTCCTCATAGTTCGCTTTGATTTAAAGCAGATCGCGCCGCATTTTCCCGGCGCATGAGAATTCTTGTTGTTGGCGGTGCCGGTTACATCGGAAGCGTTTGCGCTGAGCTATTGTTGGATGAGGGCCACGAAGTAGCCATCTTCGACAATCTGACCGAAGGACACGGACGCGCGGTCGATTCACGCGCTAAGTTCATACAAGGTGAGTTGGCCAACCCCGAGCAGGTCGAGGCTGCGCTGTCCGATACGCGCCCGGACGCCGTGATGCATTTTGCGGCAAACGCGCTGGTTGCGGAGTCGATGCGCGATCCCTCGAAATATTTCCGCAACAATATTTGCAACGGGTTGAATCTCCTCGATGGCATGATCTCGACGCGCGTCCAGCGAATCGTTTTTTCCTCTACATGCGCGATTTTTGGATTGCCCGATCAGTTGCCAATCGACGAAATGACGCCTTCGCATCCGATCAATCCGTATGGCGAATCCAAACTCGCTTTCGAAAAAATCCTGCAATGGTACGATCGGATCCATGGACTGAAATTCGTGTCATTGCGTTACTTCAACGCAGCGGGGGCGACTGAGAATTTCGGCGAAGATCATCGGGAGGAGACACATTTGATCCCCAACGTGCTTAAAGTCGCGCTGGGCCGAAAATCGACTGTGGAAATTTACGGCACAGATTACGACACACCAGATGGAACTTGTATTCGCGACTACATCCATATCCTGGATCTGGCGCGGGCGCATATCCTGGCGCTTGGCGCACCTGGCAGCGCATTTTACAACCTCGGCACCGGAGGCGGCTCCAGCGTTCGCGAAGTAGTGGAAGCTTGCGCTAAGATCAGCGGACGCAACATCGCCACAACTGAAAAGCCGCGCCGGCCGGGCGATCCGCCGCGCCTCGTCGCCTCTTCGGAAAAGATCACAAAAGAGCTTGGTTGGCGACCGCGGTTCCAATCGCTTGAGACAATCGTCGAGAGCGCATGGAAATGGCACGAGAAATTTCCAAACGGCTACGAAGATTAGAAACGCATTACTGCCGTAGCGTCTTTTGCTCTCGTGTTAGCAATTCAGGCGCGAGCCGCCAGATAAGGCCGCTGCTATCGCGGCTTCGATCCGTTCGACCTCCAGATCATCAACTTTGCCGGTGTGCGGCCGCAGCACGCGGACGTTTTCATTTCTGGGCGCCCAAACGTCGGGATCGGTGGGGCCGAAGAGTAAAATGCAGTTTGCGCCCGCGGCAGCGGCGAGATGCGAAATTCCGCTGTCGTGACCGACGAAGATTGTTTGCTCGAGGACTGCGGCCAGGTGCGGTAATGAGAAATTTTTTGCAAACCGAACATTGCGATCCTGCCACTTCTGCTCCAATTGCGCGGTTTGCGGCTTGTCTGCCTCGCCCGAGACAACGACAAGAGAGAACTGCGTTGCCATGCGCGTCGAGTCTTTCGCGGCTGAGAAACCACGGTCACTTGCGAATAATTTAATCCAATTTTGTAGCGGCCAATTCTTCGGTTTG
>QHOR01000338.1:0-1039 GCA_003219395.1 Verrucomicrobiota bacterium
CCAGTGGAGATACCCGAAGCAGAAATAAGATACGTTCCTTCTGGAACCAGACACGTTCCGCCTTTTACGGCACAAGCCGCTAAAGCTTTAATAAACGCTGCGGTATCGTTCGTCGCGCCATCGCCCACTGCGCCGTATTCTTTGACGTTAACCGTTTGACTGCCGTTGGTTTGGGTATCGAGCCTGGCCTCCTCGATTGCGTTCTGCGCATAAGCCCGCTGTGATTGCAGGAGGGCCAGAACGCTTATCGCCGCACTTACGAAGAATCGCAGCAACACATGCTTAGAGGTCATCATCAATTGCCTCAAGAACGATTTAATTTTGGGATGAGGACGTTGGTGCCGGAGAACCCAATCGCGCGAATGCTACCGCCGCTTCCTGCAGAGAGCGTAAACGTTCTTTCCAAACCATCGGCCAAACAGTCTATCCAAGACGCGACTTGGCACAAATACCCAGCGATCATAAAAATTAATTGTGGAAGCCGTTAATGTGGACGCGCTTCTGTTGAGCAGGCGGAAAATAAGCGTGGCAATAAACCCGAGGCAGTCAGCGTATCGAGTGTGTTCGATTGCGAAACCCTGTCGCTCAGCAAGTCGCCGGAGCGTCGTTCGTGTGTATCGCCGGTAGTGACACAGCTTCTCATCCAGCTTTGTCCAGAGACACTCAAAGGCAGGGACATAGATCAGGAGAGCTCCTCCTGGTCTTAATTTTTGGTAAACCTCTCTTATCGCGATCGTGTCCTGCTCGATGTGCTCGAAAACGTTCAGGGAGAAGATAAATGAGGCCGAATCATCTGGGAGAGATGCAATATTGTCCAAGGTGTCAAAACCTTGTTCCTCGAGCTTTAGCCTCTGTATAGGATCGGGTTCGATACATTTAACGTGGTAACCGGCTCTCCGCAGCCGATTCGAAAATGTCCCAATACCCGCACCGAAGTCGATGAGATCCTTTGATTCCGTTGATTGGCGGATCAAACAGGTCAAGTAATCGTTGTAGTTGTGTGCGCTTTCGAGCGCTTCGAGGATATCGACTCCCGAAT
>QHOR01000338.1:1174-1592 GCA_003219395.1 Verrucomicrobiota bacterium
ACCTTCGCGGTAATTTCAGGTTCAAAGCCAAACCGGTTCTCTTCAATGGTAAGGCCCTCAAGGAATTCACGTCGGAACACTTTGTAACATGTTTCCATGTCAGTGAGGTTCAAATTTGTAAACATGTTTGAGAGCAACGTCAGAAACCGGTTTCCCACCATGTGCCAGAAGTAAACGACCCGATGCGGTCTGCCGCCCATAAACCGCGACCCAAACACCACGTCGGCACGATCCTCGAGAATTGGTGCTACAAGGATGGGGTATTCGCTCGGGTCATATTCTAAGTCGGCGTCTTGAACAATTACGACGTCTCCGGTTGCGTTCTGGAAACCAGCACGCAACGCTGCGCCTTTGCCAAAATTGCCTTCCTGCAGCACGATCTTATCGACCCAACTGGGAGGTTTGGATTTGAGCAGTT
>QHOR01000338.1:1728-5381 GCA_003219395.1 Verrucomicrobiota bacterium
TGAGCATCATTTTACCGAGCGAAAAGCGGAGTCTAAGCTTGAAGCAGCTGTATCCTTTGTCAATGTCATGATCACAGCTTTCGAATTTGATTTCTCACTGCGTTCCCAAGTATAGCCTTGGATCGAAGGCAGGCGCTTAATGTCCTGATCGGCGTTTTTTGAGGGTAACAGAAGTCCGTAAACAGGAATCGTGCGGTCCAAGCCACTTTGGACTAATCGAAGCACTTCGGCGTTCCGATAATGCCAGCGCCGGCTGTAAGAGTAGTTGTGGTTCCCATCGAGCGGACCCGCTACAAACGGCTTCGGCAGCAGCGCGTTTAAATAGGGCGGATCAATGTCAGATAAAACAATGCCAGGTGCGTCTCGGAAGCTGCGGATAAATTCCTTCTGCGCCTCGTATCGGGGCGATCTTCCATTGCGCTTTACGTACTGAAGAGCATCCCAAGCTTGGGACCGACCGCCCTTTGGTTTGAAGCCTGATTGTGATGGATAGCCGATACAGCTAAGCAGGAATACCGCCAGCACACCGAAGCCGAACATTGAAAACCTCATCTTGAGAGCTTCGTTCACTGCCCACTGGGCAGGCAGAACTGCGAGCCCGACCAGGAGAAAAAAGATAGGAATGTAGAACCTGCCATCTACAAACGGGTAAGTTATGGTCGCAAAAATATAGGCCATTCCAGCCACTAGCGCGCTGATCTCAAACCGCCTCAGCCGAACGAAGGCCAACCCAACGGTCGAGAGCAAAATGAAAGCAGGCACTACGTAAGTACCGGTACCAAAAAGATTCGCCACCCGAAACTCATCCCAGGTGGCAGTAACTTCAGACCAGAGCATGCGAAGTTGGCCGGGTACGTTTTGCACAGAAAAAGGAATGGGTTTGTCTGTAAAGTCTGAAACCCAGAACTCGTAACCGGTCTTTAATGGATGGCCAAATTGTAAGGTATTTAGAATAAAGTACGGGCTAGCGGCCGCTGCGAATGCAGCAAGTGTACAGCAACAATGCATGAACCACCTCGCCCGGGAGCCATTAGCCGGAAAGAGAGCCATGGCAATTAACAACGGCGCCAGGAACAATAACTGTTGCCGTATGCACAAGGACAGTCCAAGGATAATCGCGGCACAGTAAATCAGCCACCGTCGCCGCCAGGCGAGTCCCAAGTAGACCAGGGCAAAGACAAGCACTGCAACAGCCCCACCGGTGAGGTCGCTCATCGATGATCGGCAAAAGGTGATGAACGCCGGCTGAGTTGCGACCAACAGAGTTGCCAATCCTCCCGCGAGCGGGGGGCTTCGAATTACAAAATACAGTATAAAGGTGCCCGTCAAGAGTAACAGGCCTATCGTCTGATTTGTTCTAAACGGAGCGAGAACCCCATTGTGAGGCAGATAGGTCAGCCATGGTATCATCAACGTGGGATAGCCCGGGGGGTAGCGGGAGGGTAGTTTGTCGTAGCCAATCTGAATAGTCGGCGCGCCTTCTTTCAAGATCGAGTTAGCCTGCGCGAAATATTCGACTCCGTCCGGATAAGGACCAAGGTCAAGAAAGTCTGTGCGTTTGAATTCGATGCGAAGAACTGCACAGTAATAAAAGAGAAGCGAAAGAATGAAGCAGCAAATACCTATTGCTAGCTGAGACGAAAATTCACGGGGACGCTGCGGCAAAGACGGCGGAATCGTTTGTGTCGGAGCACCTTCTAGTCTGTCCTCGGTTGTCATCTCCTCAACTCGGACCGAAACCTAGTACCCACAGGTGTCATCTACCATCTGCACCGCTTGCCGGTTTCTCGAATATTTGATAAGTGTCCATAATGGGAGGCGGCACATTCGAAAGTACTTTTGTGGTATCGCCGGCCGTCACCTTCATTTGTTCAAAATTTCGGAGTGCCTGCGAAAAAACCGACTCTTCCGGAACAAAACTGACGTAGAGCACTTTCTTCTCCGGCGGGAAGACTCGTTCAATTTCAACCGCCTCGTCAGCCTTATCAGCTGACCAGCCTAAAAACGTCGGCCAGGAATCCCTCACCTTTCGTCCGATTTCCGGTCGACAAAGTGCCCTCAACTGAAATCCGATTCCCCAGTCAACGACGTAAATTGAATCTACGTTCGTAGCTCTTTCGTTGAGATAGGTTGCCAGCGATTCCACATGCGGACTCCATCGACCTCGAAAAGAGCTGACGTCCTCGAATTTGCTATAATGCATCTCAAGGCTTCTCACGTTGGACATCACCCACATTATCAGAACGCATCCTTCTAAGAGAATAACTTGCCGGCGCATCGCTTCAAACGTGTTCGCAAACAGAAATGCCGCGCTAAAACCAGCCAAAAGGTCAAAAGGAAATAGCATGATAACATGGTGTGGGCCACCGGCCTGAGGTGTCAGCACCATTTCTGCCAAAATGATTCCGAACATGAGCAAGCACCATATGCAGAACCTTAACGTGCGGGTATCAAGTTTTTTGTTAGCGCGCGTGCGAAGAGCATAACTAACAAAAGCTAGCAACAACCAAATGGCGGTCAGACTCAAAACGCCCCACCCCATCCAGGACGGAACCGTCGGAGGCGACTTAAACCAGAGGAAAGCGGTAGCCCCGCCCGTAGACATGGATTCGTAAAGCGCCCACATCTGCCAAAACCGGCCTGAGGATGCTTGGGTGTGCGGCCTCTGAAGCAGCGGATACACAACCCATAACACCAGCAATCCTAATGCGGTGAGTGTAGTGGCAGTAGCCAGCAATACTCTCACTGGCACAGTTCTCAGTTTCCGAAAAATCTCTGCTCCATAGATCGCAGATGTCGAAAAAGCCAGCGCAACAACAAACCAAATAAAGTTGAACTTATCGAAAAAGCCCAACATGCATACGCCGACAACCGACCAGCAAATCCTCTGCGAACCCTCCAGCCATTTGAACAGAAGCACAAGACAAAGCGCCTTTAAAAAGAGCATCAGGGCAATCGGTCCCAAATCCACCTTCGTTAGCAAAACAAATCCGGGATGAACGGCGCAAGCGCCGGTAAAGGCAACGGCCCATCGCGGAGTAAGGATCCGTCGCACAAGCGAGTAACCAAGCGCCAACGTGCCGCAAGAAATCAGTATCGCTGGAAGACGGATACTGATCGGAGAAACTCCGAACAAGGCAAAAATCGGAGTGTAAATCCAGGACTTCAGCGCGCCGATGTAAGGAAAAATCAGTAAGGGCAATCCAAAACATTTCAGGTATGGGCGTTCTCCAGCGGCAGGGCCAACGAAAAGAATCTCGTCGTAGTATAGACCTGGCAAATGAATCTTATAACTGGCCAGAGCCACATATATAACTAACAGACCGAGCAAAGTCGGAATTTCCCACCTCGCCCAACGTCTGTCGCCAGTCATAGGCAATGGCTCAGTTGATTTCTGCATCACGAGCAGCTGCTTTCAGAATTCGAGCGACTTTGCCAAGCTGATGCCATTTAATTGTCGGCCGAGTTCTTATTGTAGGCAGCCGTCTCGGTGGACATCTACGAAGAAGGCGACATGGTCCAACTTTCGGCCGGCACGGCAACATCAAACAGTAGCCAGTAATCAAACGTTCTAATGTGTCCCATGAATGTAGCTTACGATCTAGAGTCCAGATGCTTGGTCAAGCTGGAAATCAGCGATGATCTGTTCCTCC
>QHOR01000174.1 GCA_003219395.1 Verrucomicrobiota bacterium
AGGCGCGGCGATCCCGCCAAGGTTGTCCCGATCAATCAAATAGGCCTTGCCACCCTTACCCATCGCAACGATAAGATGGGAAGGCGTTGCGGCCGGCATGTCCACGAGCAATGGCCCGGAGGCGCCCAGATCCGCGTCTATGGTATCCAGATCGAGCCAGTTCGTCGGCGCCCAATAGTCGCTTGGATTTCCACTGAAAATCGGGCCAGGCTGGAAGCGAACCACTGCTTCACCGCCATCCCATGATCCTCCAGTTTGAATGGTGTTGCCGGTGGCGACAAACGGATTATTGCCGTCACTGGCTATACCGCCGACGCCCCATATTGCGCCGCCGTGTGCACCCGGGGCGATGGCCGCAGCCCATGCTGTTACACCAGCCGGATTGTCTATTGGCACGCCTACGAGCCAGCCATGGTAGGTACAGCTATCTCTCATGCTACCGTATCCAACATAAAGAATATTGCCCACGATGCCGAGGGCCGGTCGCTGCTGTTGGATCTCCGGAGTGAAGGTGATCCCGTTGTATGAAACCGTCGTCCCCACATCCACCGGCCACCCAGGATTAATGTCGCCCGTGTCCACGTTAAGGGATAGGATGAGATGTTTTACAGTCTGACCCCCATCGGGGGTTGTCACAGCGTTCAAAAACAGCGCCCGTGAAGCAAGATCAACAACAGGTGTGCCGGTGATGCCTACGGGATCAAATTTCGGATTGCAGAGGTCCCCCGCGGACACTGGCGGGCCAACGTTACGTTGCCAGATCACGCTCCCATCAACGGCGTCGAGTGCATACACATTATTCGATTCGGTTGCGGCTATGACCATCGCTTTGCCGCCGGGCCCGCCCTCGATGTAAAGAGGTTGGGCGTACACGCTGCCCGAAATTGTGCCGTCGAAGTTCAGATCGCGCGCCAGGTTGGCGGCTGCGCTGTGGGTGAAAGCAGAGTCAACGTAAAGACCGTCCCGCGAATCGTGATTATGAAATTGCGTAACGTTCACCTGCGCGTTTGTTGTGTGAATCGCGCTCAAAACAGCAACGCACCACGCAAAAATGACGAGTGAATAAAATCGAGTTCGAGAATACATAGGCGAGAGGCGTCAGTCTGATAGTGGAGGTCAGCTTCTACACAATACGCCGCCTTCTTGTCAAGTTCCCGACGAACGTGGTTTGAGCCCACGAATTCACCCGCCTCGACTGATATTTCGCCGCGGCAGGCTCGGATTCAGGCGAAAAAAATCAAAGCAATTCTGTTGCTTTACATTAGCGGAATCGCGTTCGCTTTCAAGGTGCGCTTAATCACACCTTCCAATCACGATTTGTTGCGGCGAAGCTGTGGCGAAGGCGAATCACTGATCACGTATCAGCGATCCCTGATTTCCATCAGCAAGGTGCGATTGGTGTTTATTCGTGTGCATTCGTGGTTACTACGGCTGGATTTCGTCAGTCCAGAGAAATTGCCAGGTGGCTATGGCGTTGATTGCGACCGATAACGCGAAAAGCGAAACCTCAGGCACAGAGATCTTTTGCGGACCATTGCCTGTCAGCAAAACGAACATCCACGGAAGCAGGATCATTGCGTAGCGATAGGAGAACTGCCAGCTACCTGGATTTCCGTGTAGCCAAAGCACAAGTGTTAAGAGGCAGATAGCTACCCAAGCCACCATCTTGTATCGTCCTCCCTGACGAAACAGAAGAGCTAGAAAAGGGCTGGCAAGAAAGATCGAGCAACCAAAGCCGTTTGGGCGGATGTAAGGAAAGTATGCAAGACTTTCATATCCTTGGAATAACATGGTATACATATTCCACGGGATAGCGTTGATCGAAAACAACCCATGCTCATACCAGGGCTCCTGGGCCACTTCTGGAATGTGAATATAACCAAAGTCGAAAATTGAATGGAAGCGCGCGAAGTTATAAACGGCAGTTAAGAGGGCAAGTATTGCAGGCAGGCTTATGAAACGGATGAGCATTCGGCTGGTCGTTCGGAATCTTCGTTTTAAATAGCCCAGTCCGATCGCGTTCCCAGCTTGCGGCGGACTGGAGACTGCCGCTCCTTGTTGACCCTCTGGCTGTCGCCAGAACAAATAAAGGTAAAGAGGTAATGTGATGAGTAGCTCAGTTCGATTCCCAAAAGCCAAGGTAAAGAAGGCCCCTGCGAGAAATGGCAATGGGCGGACCAGAGTAAAATAAAGTGCTGCGGCTTGCCCGAGCAAACCTAAACCAAGAGCGATTTGCCAGGCGCCGCCGAATCCGAGATTACACCAGGTCCAGGTTCCGAAAATTGGAAACAGAGCCAGAAGAATTTGACGAAAGGGAGAGCCGTCCGCCCCTTCGAACGCCTTTGCCAGTTGAAAAAAGAAGTAAGCGCACAGGCCGGCGATTAGAGCTGCTAACAGGTGCCCTGGAAAGCTGCGGATCAAGCCGACTTCTTGTAACAGCGCTACGGGCAACATGCTAAGCACTGCTCCGAGAGGAAAAGCTGAGTAGTACTTGCCTTGCCAGGGGATCATCTCGTTAAGCCATTCAGGCGGTTTTTCCTGAAGACCCAGGTGGCCGTGGAGCAGAGCTGAGGCGATCTGATTCGTGTAATCCAGATCGTGCAGGGTTGCCTTGGTCGAGAAATAAAAAGCGATCCCTGCAAATAGCGAAACGGCGACCGCCATCCAGATATCGCGGCCGTCGTCAGCTTGCGGCAATTTGTCAGTCATTATGGGATCTTCACTTCGTTTTGCCATTCGTACTTTGGCCTAGCAACTTTTCCCAAGCGGCTTTCGTTTCAGTAGGCACATTTTGGTCAGCATGAACGAGCCAGGAGATGGTTGCTAGGCAGTTAACGACAACTGACAGAGCGATCAGCGCAGTTAATATACGCCGCGGCCAAAGTGCGCTTATTCCGGCTGAGCCAAGAAAGACCACGAGACAGAAGATCAGAAACGGATACAGGTCTGTGGCATAGCGTTGAGCCAGCAAGAAATACGAGAGAATGCAAAGAAATTGGGCGAACAAGGCCAGGCTGACACCACGCTCAAAAAGGTCGACGCCTTTGCCGCGCACCAGACATGCGATTCCCATAACCGCGGCGAAGACGAGCCAGCTGGAACACCACAACACAGAGAGGTAAACCTCGCTATTAGGGTTGGAAAACAGAGAAGGGTAGCTGTAGGAATGCCGGTCTCCTACGAGAAACGGTGGCTGACGCTCGATGCGTGGAAAGCGCAGACTGAAGTAGTCGGCAAAGCTATAGGGAATCCGACGCAAGCTGAACATGCCGTATTTATGCGCGAATGCGCTGTGAACAGGATTGATGTAATAGTCGTAATTCGCTCCAATCCAGCTGCCAAATCTTGCGTAGCTTAGCCAAACGTAAAACGCAAAGGCAACACCAAGTGGAAGAAGAAGGACCGACAGATTAGTGATTCGATTATTTCTTGGTACCTGAAGACCAAGAACCAATGCAATTAAGACAAACGGTACACCGAAAGTAACTCGGGAAAGCAGAGCGCCGGCAGCGCATAGAGAGAATCCTAACAATGAACGCGTCAACGCGCCCGCCTCATCTTGTCGCGAGCGAAGGGCGAAGTACAGTGCGGCAAGCGACCATCCGAGGCCCCAGATGATTGCTTCATTGTAGATGGAAAGATTTCCAAGCAGTAAGAGGAGGGGCGAGCCGAGGGCAAAGCCGATGATGCATGTATTTCCTAGCCAGCTCCGGCCTCGTGAGGAAAGTGGAGAGGAGCGCAAGGCTGTCCCTACAAGGCCCGCGACCGCAAACAGCGCAACGATCGCCGCGCAAAATCCTGAAATACGCGACCATTTTCCATGTCCCGCAGGATAGGCGAAATTTAACGGAATCCGAAGAAACGCCGGGAACGGCCCGAAGTACATGCGGACGCGATCGTTTACGATCATTGCTTCATGGCGGATGGCTTCTACATCGACATCCACATCGCCTCGCAAAAAATGTTCCGCCTGGGAATCGTAGGCACCGCTGAGCACCTCCTTAACAAAAACCTGTCGTCCACCGGTCGTAGTATAGAACCAAAGAAAGACGCTTAGCAGGAGGATGAGCGGCAGAAATTGGGGAGCGCGATCCGAAGTTCGCCATGATGCGTTCATCTCTAAGGAACGCCCTAATCCGAGAATGCGCTCTCCATTTCTAATGCTCGCGCTCTACCCTCCGTTCTGTTGAGCATGAGCAAGCGCAGGAGCAAGAAGAGAGACCTACCTTTTAAAATCCAACGCGCCTTTTTTGACTGCGTAAGCGTAGCCTACCATCAGAATCGTGATGAAACTGAGCATGCTCCAGAAAATGACGCTGCTTTGCCTGATTGCGTCGCGATACACGACTGCCCATGGGTACATGAACACAATTTCAATGTCGAATAGGATAAATAGCATCGCCACGACATAGAATTTCACGCTGAAGCGCGGCTGACGTTCACCCTGCGGGATCATCCCGCATTCATACGGGGTATCCTTGGCGGACGTACGTTTTCCGCTTTTGCCCACCAACACACTGACAATCAACGCGGAAGCGGCGAAGAGAATGGCTACGACAATTTGCAGGAGAACCGGCAAATATTCACCTAGCATCCGGAATTCCCTGGAAGCAGGAGGTTTCTGCTATTTTACACCAGCAAGATGGCCATTCTGCTGGGCAATCGCGCTGGCCAAAGCCGCAGGCAATCCCTTATACTTTTTGCCATTCTTCTTGACCGCGCCTCGCGCCACGAGATTTTGCAATTTCTCATATGCTCGCAAGCGCAGCATTTCCTCGCCACCGCTGGCAGCGTTCCGAGCGCGCAGATTCTCGTGCACAATGTCGAACAACTGCTTAAATTCGAACGACGAACGCCGTGAGAGGACAGCGACCAGCTCCTCAGTTACCAGATCAGGAACGCGACGGGAGAATGCATTTTTCTTTAAAATAGCCATAAGGCGATAAAAGTAGCACATTTCGGCCAAATCGCAGCACTTTTCTTTGTTTCCGGTCGCATTCAAGAGAGTGCCGAAATGGCGCAGCGGGACTGCAGCGCCAGCCGCGAATTGACCTGTCTACGAATCGCAACTCGCTGGAGGCCAACCCCACTCAGGTTATTCGCCAACCGGCATGCCTTTGCCACCTTACGGCGTAGGTGAGGGACTGCCCATGGTCGGCTGCGGCGTGGCTGTCGAAGAAGGCATCCAAGTGCCAAGTCCGGTGCGGGCTTGTTGCCGTGCCGCTGTGCCAAGACTGCTCAGGACGGCCAAGCCTATAGCCGATTGATCTAACGTGATTGGCCCCAGGGACTCGGCCACATAGCCATCGGCGCGCTCATATCTTTGCGAGGAGATAATCGGACTCAGGTGCTTTGTAATGACCTCGGGCGATGGAATCTTGGCCAGATCAACCGAACGAGCTATCGCCGGCATGAAGGCCGCCGCCATGAGTAGCATTGGACGAAGCGAAGCATCAAGGCGCGAATACAGCAGCGCAGTATCGACGTATGAGAAAAAATTCGTCGGGGCTGGTAGTAGTCGCTCGGCTGCTTTGTAAGTTTGAGAATCAGCGAGGTGTGACGAACTGCCCATGCTGCGTTTCACCCCCTCTTCCACTGACACCGGATTCAAACCGGCAATGAAGATCCGGTCAGATAACGCGATCGTTGGAGTAATTGCGACAAGTGTGGCTGTCGACTGCTTTGAAAAATAGCGGACTCCGTCCTTTTCTGTTTGTGTCCAGATCGCTCCATCATCGGCGTGCGTAAACGTCTCGATGATCTTACTGGCCCTGGCCTTGTCCAGCACAGGCAGAGTCAGAAGTAAAGATGGCCAATGCGCGCTGGCTGGCCAGTCTGCCAGCGCTCCCAGCTCGAGGCCGAATGCAGCTTTCCAATCCTCGCCTGCAATTCCGCTGACGCCGAAGTCCTGGAAAGCTTTCTGCACTGCTCCGCTCAACGTCGCAGCATGATTTAGCGTTTCCATCTTTTCTCCGAGGTTGAGTAGCAGCGCCAGATAAAAAAACGTGTCCTTTGTTCCAAGTGTTAGCGACGAACGGCTCAGTGTGGTGTTATTCTCGAGCTTTGGCATTCCAAGAAAAAGCACATCGCGTATTTTTCCGTTCTCAAACCTCGTCGAACCCGCGATGCATCGCATTTTTTCAAGCATCGTGGTTTCGCCGGGAGTTGGGCTGGATTGCACGGCAGCACGCAAAGCGGCAAGCCGCTCAGAAAATGCTTTGGGCTGGAGGTAGAAAAAGGCTGTGAAAGTCGATGGCCGATGCGAGACGGCCGTATGATACGCTTCGTCTTTATCGAGAGTTTCACTTGAGTTCTTCGCGCGACGATCGACGCGATCGAGAAGTGCCTTTAATTCCGTCACGTTGGTCGCCGCAAAGAACCATGGGGGATCATAGGTTATTGCCAGAGTAAATGGAGTTGCTTTGGCCACATCGATTTCATGGCCCTGATACTGAACTTTCTCGCTTTTAGCGCCTGGTCGTTGGTCCAGAAGCATTCTGCGCCATTTGCCGATGACTCGCTCGGCGTCCTCCTGGGTTCCTCGAAAACGAAATCCGCCCACAACGCTTGGCGCGTTATCGCTGATGGAGGTCAGAGCGAAGAAGACGTTCTTCGGATCAAGCTGCTCCATCTCCTGCAGGGTTTCAGAGATGGGATTTTGTTTTTGCACGTTGGCTAGCGGCTTACGCAGAAAGTCCTGCACGGCCGGTTCGCGGTACAGTTGATAAACATCCGACTGACGCCACTCAGCCAACGTCCGATTAAAATCCGGCATGTCTGCCAAAAAAATTGTCTGCCGGGGGAGAAGGCTGGCTACAGGAGCGCTCGAAACTTGTTGCGAAAGATTCCAGTAATACCAACCAGCGTACGCGGCGACGGCGAACGCGATGATCAGTAACAGAATTCGTTTCATACATGACCGTCTCAAGCCGGCCGATGCTGGATACTCGATGCTTGATACTCGATCAAACGCAAACTGATAACAGATCCAAGAGCGATAATGCGGGATGGCTCTTGTTATGCCCTGGGATGGAATTGACGGTGGACAGCTTTCAATCGCTGTTGATCGACGTGTGTATAGACCTGCGTGGTCGAAATATCGGCGTGGCCAAGCATTTCCTGGATGATGCGCAGATCGGCGCCGTTCCCCAGGAGATGCGTGGCAAAGCTGTGTCGCAGAAGGTGCGGATAAATGTTCTGTTCGAGGCCGGCGCGCCGGGCATGTTCCTTCACAATTTGCCAGATACGCGCTGTGGTTAGTTTGGTGCCGCGTTCGGAAAGAAAAATTTCGCTGCTGCTACGGCGCTTCACCAGTTTCGGCCGCTCGGTGGACAGGTAAGCGGCCAGCGCTTCGCACGCCTTGCGACCCACTGGTACCAGGCGGGTCTTGTTTCCCTTACCCGTCACGCGTACAACTCGCTCTTCAAAATTGAAATTCTCAAGACGCGCGTTTGCCAGTTCAGAAATACGCAGGCCACTTGCGTACAGCAGCTCGATCATCGCTCGATCGCGCAATCCATGAAGAGCATTCGTATCGATGCTCTCCAGAAACTGCTCGACTTGCAATTCGTTCAGGGTTTCCGGGAGATATCGCTCGATTCGCGGGAGCGTCAGCGCTTCAGCCGGATCGCGTTGAACTTTGCCTTGAGCGACCAGGAATCGGAAAAAAATCTTCAAGGCCACTACAATGAGCTTGATGGAGGAAGCAGAGAGGCCGGCGTGCTTGCGATCCGTCAGATATTCGCTGATCGCCTGTAACGTTACCGAGCGGGGGCCTTCGATTTTTTTTCTGGTGGCACACCACCGTGCAAACTCGCTGAGAGATCTTTGGGTGGAGAGCTGATAGTTTGCGGAAAGGCCGCGCTCGA